>CASEOW010000035.1 GCA_949289785.1 uncultured Bacillota bacterium
CTTGAAGATTTTCTTGGAGATATGGACTTTAAAGTTACTGGAACTGAAAAAGGTGTAACTGCAATACAAATGGATATAAAGATTAAAGGTATTGATAAAAACATTCTCACAACAGCATTAAATCAAGCAAGAGAAGGAAGAATGTTTATAATGAATAAACTTTTATCTGAAATAGCAGAACCTAGAAAAGAACTTTCAAAATATGCTCCTAAAATTATTACTTTCTCTATTGACCCTGATAAAATCAAAGATGTTATCGGTTCAGGTGGAAAAATGATTAATAAAATCATTGATGAAACAAATGTTAAAATTGATATAGATGATGACGGACAAGTATTTATATCATCTCAAGATATGCAGAATGCTGAAAAAGCAAAGAAAATTATTTTAGGCATAGTTGAAGATGTTGAAGTAGGTGATGTTTACGACGCTAAAGTAGTTCGCATTATGAATTTTGGAGCATTTGTAGAATTTGCTGGAAATAAAGAAGGTATGATTCATATTTCAAAATTATCAAATAAAAGAGTTGATAAAGTAGAAGACGTTGTTAAGATTGGTGATACAGTAGAGGTTGAGGTTATCAAGATAGATGATAAAGGAAGAATTGACCTTAAGAGAATTTTACCAAAAGAAGAAAAATAATATAGTTAATAAAAATACTAGTATGCATTGCATACTAGTATTTTTACATTTAAAATAAAGCTATTATGTTATAAAAATATAATCATTTTAAATAGCAAATTATTAAAAATTTTAATTTATAATTTAATTAAATGTATTTAAATTTTTGCTCTTGATATGTGTCTAATTGCATTAATTAATTTTTGTATATCTGAAAAAGTATTAAAATAGGATATTGAAGCACGAACAGCTCCTTGTGTTATAGTTCCTAATGCTTTATGTTTCATTGGTGCACAGTGATAACCACCGCGAACGTAAATATCATATTTTTCATTTAAGATATTGGCTACCTCATTAGAATCTATATTTCCTATATTAAAAGCTATAACTCCAAAACTATTTTCTGGGTGGGTATAACTGTTTATTTCCATTTTTCTTAGTTCAAAATTTAAGTATGTTGTTAAATCATCTATTTTATTTTGTATATCTTTAAAATTTTGTTCTACAAAATCTAAACCTGCTCCTAAACCTAATATTAAAGGAGTTGATAATGTTCCACTTTCTAATCTTTCTGGATAAATGTTTGGTTGAAATAGTTCTAGACTATTTGTTCCAGTTCCTCCAAAATTTATAGGATTAGGAGTATAGTTTTTATTCATAATTAAAGCTCCTATACTTTGTGGAGCATAAAAACCTTTATGTCCAGCTATCGTTAAAAAATCTATATTATCTTCTTTTATGTCAATTTTAATATGTCCACCAGATTGTGCTCCATCAACTAGAAATATTATTTTATTTTCTTTGCAAAATTTTCCTATAGATTTTATATCTGCTATTGATCCGTTTACATTTGATATGTGATTACATATTATCATGTAAGTATTAGGCTTTACATATTTTTTTATGTCATCTAAAGTTATACCTTTTGGGTTTGATTGAAATGCTACGGAATAATCTATTTTATTTGTAGATTTTAAATATTCTAATGGTCTTAAAACTGAGTTATGCTCATTTTCTGTGCAAATTATATGCCCATTTTCTTTTGCTGTGCCTAAGATTGCAAGGTTAAGAGCTGATGTGCAATTTTGTGTAAAAATTACTTTGCTTGCATCTTCGTTATTAAAATGATTTGATAGTTTTTCTCTTACTTCATAAATTTTAAGGGCGGTATTGATACTTGCTTTATGTCCGCTTCTGCCGGGGTTTGCACTATAATGAATTAGGCTGTCCGTAACAGCTTTAATTACTTCTTTTGGTTTTATAAAACTTGATGCACTATTATCCAAATAAATCATTTGTTGTAAACTTTCCTTTATAATAACAATATAGTGTTTATGAGGGAAAATTGTGCATAAAAGGGGAATAGAAATGTCATATATATTAAGTGTTTTTACTTCAAGAAATGAAACATTATATTTCTTTAATATGCTAAGAAAAAACAATATCTATGCAGATATTATCAACACACCTCACGAACTCGGAAATGCTTGTGGAATTAGTGTTCGTTTTGGCGTGAACAATTTACAATTAGCAAGAACATTGCTTTATTCAAAACCTTTTAGGTCGTTTTATGGATTTTTTAAAATTACTAACATAAATCAAAAAAATATTTTTGAAAAAGTTTAAAATTTTTGTCGAGTTGTTTTAATTTTAAATGTTAAAGCTTAATGAATTTTAATTTAACTAATATATTAAATGTATTATATTTGTTTTTTATTATAAAATAATTATATGAAATATTTTTACTCAATCATTAGTTTAATTTTAACTATAGTTATTTTAATATTTTTAATAGGCTGTTTTAACGCTTATTTTTATCCAATGAAATATAACGAAGAAATTAAAATATATGCTGAAAAATATCAAGTGGAAGCCTCTTTGGTTGCCTCAGTTGCTTGTGCTGAAAGTGGATTTAACGAAAATGCTATATCAAGTAAAGGCGCTGTTGGCATAATGCAGTTAATGCCTGAAACTGCTGAGTGGTTATGTTCAAAAATTGGAATAGATTATGATAAAGAAAAACTTATAGATGTAAATTATAATATTGAAATAGGAACTTATTATTTATCATATTTAATAAATTTATTTGATAATCAAAAAGTAGCTCTTTGTGCTTATAATGCGGGTATTGGTAATGTTCGAAATTGGCTTAAAAATAGAGAATATTCTAAAGACGGAAAAACTTTGAATAAAATTCCTTTTGACGAAACTAATAATTATGTCAAAAAGGTAAATAAAAATAACTATTATTATAAAAACAAATATAAATAAATTGACTTATTTAAAATTTTGTGGTAATTTTGTATTGATAAAAATACAAAAGGAGTAAATTATGTCTGAACAAAATTTGACTAACAATGAAGTTGATATTCGTAGAAAAAAAATTGAAGATTTGAAAGCAATGGGGGAAATTCCTTTTAAAGAAAAATTTGAAAGAACTTGTACTATAAAAGAAGCTAGAGAAAAAGTAGGCGAAAGAGTAAAAATTGCTGGAAGAATTATTTTTAAGCGTGTAATGGGAAAATTTGGTTTTATATGGATTCGTGATATGTATGCCAAAATACAAGTTTCTGTTGGTAGAAATGAATTAAATGAACAAGATTATGATTTTTATAAAAAAATGATAGATATAGCAGATTTTGTTGGAGTAGAAGGTGAAGTTTATCTTACTCAAACAGGCGAAATAACAGTTAAAGCTGAAAAAGTTACATTGTTATCTAAAACTTTAAGACCTCTTCCTGAAAAATTTCATGGATTAAGTGATACTGAAACAATATATAGACAAAGATATCTAGACCTAATTTCTAACGAAAAATCTAGAGAAGTTTTTATTGCTCGTAGTAAAGTAGAATCTTTTATTAGAAGATATCTAGAAGATAATGGATTTATTGAAGTTGAAACTCCTGTTTTACAAACTAGTGTTTCAGGTGCAAGTGCTAAACCTTTTTATACTCACCATAATGCTTTAGATTTGGAATGTAATTTAAGAATAGCAAAAGAAACTTGGCTTAAACAATGTATTTGTGCTGGAATTGACCGTGTATTTGAACTTGGAAAAGACTTTAGAAATGAAGGAATGGATCCTACACACCTTCAAGAATTTACTCAAGTTGAATGGTATGCATCATATTGGAACTTTGAAGATAATATAAAATTCTTCCGTGAAATGATTGTTAAGTTATTAAAAAATTGTATAGGTAAAACAAGTATAGTATATCAAGAAAAAGAAATTGAATTTGACTGCGAGTGGCCAAGGATAGATTATATTGCTAAAATGCGTGAAATTTTAGGGTTCGATTTCTTAGATGAAAAAGATTTGGCAAAGTTTAAAAATAAAGTTGTTGAAAAAGGATTATTTACTTACAATGATCTTGAAGAATGTAAGAGTATTAGAACTTTAATAGATTATATTTATAAGAGAAAAATCAGAGCTGAAATTTTTAATCCTACAATTATTTATAATTATCCAGCTGTTCTTATGCCTTTAGCGAGAAGAAATGACGCTGATAGCAGAATAATAGATGTTTTCCAAATTGTTGCAGGTGGTGCAGAATTGGTTAAAGCATATTCTGAACTTGTTGATCCTATTTTACAAAGAAAATTATTGGAAGAACAACTTGAAGAAAAAGCTCAAGGTGATGATGAAACAATGGATGTTGATGAAGACTTTTTACTTAGTATGGAACATGGTATGCCACCAATATCAGGTTTAGGATTTGGAATAGATAGATTTATTCAATTTATATTTGATTTGCCTAATATTAGAGATGGTGTTCTTTTCCCATTAATGAAATGAAATTATTTAATAAAAAAATATTTTGATTATAGTTTTTATTAATGATTTTATAAAAGTTGTTATGAACAATTTATTGATTTATGTAAAATAAAAAGCTTGCTTTATCAAAGTAAAAATAAAAAGGTTTGATATGGAAGAAAATAGTGTTGTAGTAAACAATGAGAATATTACAAAAAATGCTTATATTAAAAAAGTTTTAGATGAATTATTCCCAGAAGTTAAGTGCGAACTCGAATACAAAACACCGTTTGAATTATTAGTTGCTGTTATTCTTTCTGCTCAATGCACTGATAAAAGGGTTAATTTAGTTACAAAAGAACTTTTTAAAGATTATAATACAGCAGACAAAATAATTACATTAACTCAAAAAGAGTTGGAAGAAAAAATACATTCTTGTGGATTTTATCATAATAAATCTAAAAATATTTTATCTATGTGTAGGCAACTATTAGAAAATTATAATGGTATAGTTCCTGACAATTTGGAAGATTTGCAAAAACTTGCTGGTGTTGGAAGAAAGACTGCGAATGTAGTTTATTCTGAAGCATTTAAAGGAGATGCAATAGCTGTAGATACTCATGTTTTAAGAGTTTCTAACAGACTTGGTTTAGTTGAGACAAATGATCCGTATAAATGCGAAATAGAATTAATGAAAAAATTTGACAAAAAAGATTGGGGAAAATTGCATTTGCAATTTGTCCATTTTGGAAGATATAAGTGTAAAGCTCTGAGACCAAGTTGTGAAAATTGTAAATTTCAACAATTTTGTAGATATTATATACATAATTAATACTATATATAGTATTTATAAGTTTAAAAATAGATGATTAGATGATTTTAATTTTAACAATATTTTTAACAATAGTTTAAATTAAAATCTTCATAATTAATCTGTTTTCAATTTATTTAAAGAATAAAACTAAAAAAAATAAATAATTTAATTAAAGGATTTAAATATGTTTTTGGATAGAGTAAAGATTACAATAAAAGCTGGTGATGGTGGAAATGGCTCCACATCTTTTTTGCGAAATGCTATGACAGCTAAAGGCGGTCCAGATGGCGGAAAAGGTGGAAAAGGTGGAGATGTTATTTTTGTTGCTTCAAAAAACATAAATTCTTTAATTGATTTTCGCTATCATAAAAAATTCTTTGCTGAAAATGGTCAAAATGGTTCTAAAAGATTAATGACTGGTGCAAATGGCAAAGATATAGAAATTAAAGTACCATGCGGAACAGTGATTTATGATTGTGAAACTAACAAAGTAATTGCAGATTTATTTAATGATGGAGATAAATTTATAGCTTTAAAAGGTGGAGAAGGTGGACATGGTAATGCTTATTACAAGTCTTCAATAAAACAAGCTCCACATTATTCTCAAACTGGACAACTAACTAAACAGAGAGAAGTTTTGTTAGAATTAAAAACTATTGCAGATGTCGGTTTAGTAGGGTTTCCTAATGCTGGCAAGTCAACTCTTCTTTCTACAATTTCTAATGCTAATCCTAAAATTGCAAATTATCCATTTACTACATTATATCCTAATTTAGGAGTTTGTCAGGTTAAAGGACAAAATTTTATAGTAGCAGATATTCCTGGACTTATTGAAGGGGCAAGTTTAGGACAAGGTTTAGGACATTACTTTTTAAGGCATGTCGAAAGAGTAAGATTAATTCTTCATTTAGTTGATATTTCAGAAAGTGATGGAAGAAATTTTATT
The DNA here is from genome assembly GCA_949289785.1 of uncultured Bacillota bacterium. Classification (GTDB taxonomy): domain Bacteria; phylum Bacillota; class Clostridia; order Christensenellales; family UBA1242; genus Caccovivens. Next base: position 6,136 of record CASEOW010000035.1, read on the forward strand.
GAAGATTTTAAAATTATCAACAACGAACTTTTTGCTTATAATAATGAGCTAGCAAAAATTCCTCAGCTTATTGTTTTCACAAAAATTGATTTAATTGATAGTTCTACATTAAATGAAAAACTCGAAGAATTTAATGAAAAAATAGGTTTGCCTTATATAACTATAAGCTGTGCAACTTATAACGGTGTTGAAAATCTTAAAAATAAAACTATAGAATTATTAAGTAAAATTCCTCCAAAACCACCAATAGAAATCGAGGAGTTTGATTTTGATAAAAAAGATATAGATACAATAAATATAACAAGAGATGATGAGGGTGCTTTTGTTTTAAGTGGTGGTAAAATTGATAACTTTATTAGAGGAATAGTTTTATCAGATACTCGTTCTTTTGCTTATTTTCAACAATCTTTACAAGAAATGGGAATTATTGATATGTTGAAAGAAAGAGGTTTAAAAGAAGGTAGTATTGTAAAGATTAAAGATATAACTTTTGAATATACTGAATAATTTAATTATGAAAATTTATAAAACAAGCCTTTTCTAAAAAGTATAAAAATAAAGATTTAAAAAATTGGTTTTATAATAAATTTATATAAAAGGAGAATTTATGTTGACAACTAAACAAAGAGCATATTTAAGAGGACTTGGAAATGCATTAGAACCTGTTATGCAAATAGGTAAAGATGAACTAAGTGAGAACTCTTTTAAAACTATTGATAGTCTTTTAGAAGCTAGAGAACTTGTAAAAATTAAAGTTTTAAATAATTGTGAATTAGATGCTAAAACTATTATGAAAAATTTATGCGAAAAAATGGGAGTGGAACCTGTTCAAGTAATAGGTGGGACCTTAATAATATATAGAAAATCTTCAAAAAAAGATTTTAAGCATATTGAATTAATATAATTAATAAACAATAAAAAATTGATTTCTTGACTTAAGATTTACATAAGAAATTATAGTATTTTAAAGCTTATTATTTAAGTTTATATAACTTAATAAGTTTGTTTAAGATTACTATATTTTTTTTGTATACATTTTTAAATATTAAAAATTATTTTTAAAATAAATTTGTTTTTTGTTTTTGATTAAATTGTGGATTTATATAAGAAACTAATGCTAAAATTAATAATACTGAAGCTATTATGCAATAATATAAATTTAGTTTAACAAAGAAGCTAGTTATAAATAAAATTATAGCTGAAATTATATAACCTTTAGATCTTGATTTATTTAATGAAAATGCTATTAATTGTTTGAAAGTCTGTTTTGTATTTTTATAAAATTTATGTGTTATTTGTGGATAATAGTCAAATTCTTTAAATATTGTTGCGTAAGTTTCAAATTTATTTAGTATAATTATTTCTTTATTATAACTTTTTAAAAGCGAGTCGCAATTGGAATCATAATCAAAACAAATTAAAATTAATTTAGAAAAGTTTTCTTTATTTAAACCTTTCATAATATTAGCAATTTGTGAGGCATTTAATATATCTAAGGATAATACTGGATAAACTATATAATTTTCTTCATTTTCTTTTTTTATTTTAATGTAATTTTTCTTTTTTTCAGCCAATTGAAATCTTGTTTTAAATAAATTGTATAAGAAATCTATAGCATTTGAATTTATAAGTGAAAAATACATGTCTTCAGCTTTTTCTTTTTCAACTAATTTTAATGAAGATATTGCATTTTTTTTTCTTGATAATAATATAGAAACGAGTTCTATACTTAATGTTATTGCAATTGATAATAATATGGTAAGCCAACCTCTATCTATAAAAAATTTTAGCCAAATAAAAGCTATAAAAAAAATTAAAGTGCATTTTAGTAAATGTTGAGAAATATATAATAATTTTTTCATATTTAAATTATGGACTTTAATTTATTAATTTAGACATTCATTTGACATATTCTTTTAAAAAAATTATAATTAAGTTGATTATAGTAAAGAGGTAGTATGATAGAAGAAAAATTATTACATTTATATGATTATCTTAATGAAAGAAAATATAAAGATATAGCTTTATATGATATTTCATCTGAAAAACAAGGATATAATTATATTTTTATAACAACTTGTAATGATGAAATGATAAATAAAAAAACTGCCAAATCTATTGTAGAAGAATTTTCTCTTAATGAATTTCCTGAAGGTTTCAATAAAGGTGAATGGATTGTTTTTGATTTGGACGATATAGTAATTCATTGTTTTACTCCATCTGCTAGAGAAAAATATAATCTTGATAAACTTTGGCAAACAAAAAAAGTTGTTTTAAAACAAGATAAAAAATCTAAAAAATAAATTGTAAATCTATTTTTTATTTTGTTATTTAATTTAATTGTGTTAAGATTTACTTATAGGAGAAAAATGATAAAAATTTGTTTTGTGTGTTCTGGTAATACTTGCAGATCTATAATGGCTGAAAGACTTATGAAAAAAATTCTTAAAGAAAAAGGTATAAAAGATATTAATGTTAGTTCTAAAGGTTTAAATGCAAACGGAGACAACATTTCTAAAAATGCCAAAGATGCTCTTAAGTTTTATGGAGCTAATTATAAAAACAGAAAATCTATTAAATTAAAAAAAATTGACAATAATACTTTATATATAACTATGACAGAGCAACAAAAACAATTTATCAATAGTCCTAAAGTTATTTCTTATTCTAGTTTAATCGGAAAAGAAATTAAGGATCCTTATGGCTATGAAGAAAAAGTATATTTACAAACTTGTGAAGATTTACAAAAAGGAATTAATATTCTTATAACCAATCTAATAAAATGGAGATAAATTTTACTTTATAGGAGTAGTAGATGATTATATTAGCAAGTGACCATGCTGGTTTTCTTTTAAAAGAAGAAATTAAAAAATTTTTTAATAGAGAAAATATTATTGCGATAGATGTAGGCTGTTATTCTAGAAAACAACTAGATGATTATCCTGATTTTGCTAAAGCAGCAAACCAAAAAGTTATTGAAGACTCTAGAAATGTTGGTATTTATATTTGTGGAACTGGCATAGGAATGAGTATTGTGGCGAATCGTAATCCTAAAATAAGAGCTGCATTATGTTATGGTGAACAATTTGCTTCACTTGCAAGAAGACATAATGATGCGAATGTTTTGTGTTTACCTGGAAGATTTATGAGTAAGAGAAAAGCAATAAAAATTGTAAAGGTTTTTCTTACAACAGATTTTGAAGGTGGAAGACACGCTAGAAGAATAAAAAAATATTGAGGTAAAATATGATAAATGTCGTTATACCTATAGTTAACAATGCAAAAAAGTATTCAAAAATTATATCTGATTTATCAAGTATTGATGATATAAATGTTTTTGTTGGTGTTACTACTGAACAATTTAAGTTTGTTGAAGAATTTCAAAGTGAAAATGTATTTGTTATTGAATATAAAGATGGTTCAAAAAGAGAAGAAATAATAAATTCTTTGCAAAAATATATTTCTGGTGGCGATTTGTTTATTATGAGAAAACCTATAACTATTTCAGAATTTGAAAAATTTGTAAATAGTGAATCTGATATAACATTATCAAAACCTAAAAGAAGCAATTTTAAACAATTCTTAATGTCAATTTGGCAAAACATATTAAAAACTTTTCTAGGTGTTAAATTGTACAACGGGGACACTTCTGCAATATATTTTCAAGAGGACATTGCTTCTGTAGTTCTACAATCTTCAAATTTAAGTTATTCAACTAGGGTAGATCGCTGGAATGGAGTATCTCAAGGAAATGTTGAGATTAGTGGTGAAAGCGTTAAAACTGAAAGTGACAAAAAATTAAATATTAAGTATTTAATTATTGGAATATTAGCTTTAATAATAGGAACTGTAGTTACTGCTGTTGTTAGTGTGTTTGCTAGCGTAAGTATTATAGTTGGACTTTTGCTATTTTGTTTAGATGCTATAATGCTTTCAATATTTTTAATTCTTCTTATTATAATAACCTTTAATTCTATGGTAGGGAAAAAGCATTTTGGTAGCGCAATAGAAGTTTTAAAAGATGAAGATTTTGAAGAAGATGAAAATTTTGAAGAGGATAATGATGAAGATGTTATTGAAATTAACCAAGATGATGTTTAATTAAAACTGTATAAAAATAAATAAAATGGGAGGTATATATGGGTAAAGTAAAAATAGGAATTAATGGATTTGGTAGAATAGGAAGATTAGTTTTAAGGGCGTGTGCGAAAAGAGACGATGTTGAAGTTAAAGCTATAAATGATCCTTTTATGGATTTAGAATATGGTAAATATTTGCTAATGCATGATACTATTCATGGAAAATTTGAAGGAGAATGTGAAGTTAAAGACAATAAGCTTATTGTTAACGGAAATAGTATTTCTTTTTATACTGAAAAAGAACCTAATCTTATTCCTTGGGCTCAAGATGATATTGATGTTGTTATAGAATCAACAGGAAAATTTACCAAATATGAAGATGCGGTTAAACATCTTGAAGGTGGAGCTAAAAAAGTAATAGTTTCTGCACCAGGTAAAAATATGCCTATGTTCGTAATGGGTGTTAATAATGAAACATATACCAATGATATGAAGGTTATATCAAATGCATCTTGCACAACTAATTGTCTTGCACCTCTTGTAAAAGTAATAGATGACGCTTTTGGAATCGAAGAAGGGCTTATGACAACTGTTCATTCTGTTACAGCTACTCAATTAACAGTCGATGGACCAAGTAAAAAAGATTGGAGAGGAGGTCGAGCTGCTTCTTATAACATTATTCCTTCTTCTACTGGAGCAGCTAAAGCGGTAGGTGAAGTTATACCTCATTTGAAAGGAAAGTTAACTGGAATGAGTTTTAGAGTTCCTACTTTAAATGTTTCTGTTGTAGATTTAACTGTTAGACTTAAAAACCCTACAACTTATGAAAATATTGTAGAGAAAATAAAAGAAGCTTGCAATAGTAAAATGGCTGGTATCATGGGATGGACAGATGATGCTGTTGTTTCTTCTGATTTTATTGGAGATTCTAGAACTTCAATTTTTGATGTTAACGCTGGAATTATGATTAGTCCTACTTTTGTTAAATTAGTTTCATGGTATGACAACGAGTGGGGCTATTCAAATAAAACTGTAGATTTAGCAATTTATATATCTAACAAGTAAATAAAAAGAGCATTAAATAATAAAAAGGTTAATATGGAAGAAGAACAAAAACAAAAAAATGAAAAAAAAATAAGAATTAAAACAAAAAGCATTTCTTTTCAGTCAATTCTTTCCTTTATAGCTTATATTGGGATAGGCTGCATTGCAATTGCACTTCTTATGACATTAATATTTAAAAATGATTCTCAAATAGCAAGTGCTTTTAGGACTATAGGTGAAGTTATAGCTTATATAATTAGTATAATATTTGCTTATTCTTGGGTAAAAAATCATAAGAAGGTTGGTTGGATAGTTTGTTATGTAATATTTGTTGTTACTATTGTAATTTTATTTATTTTGACAGTTTAAAATTTAAATTATTAACTAAAAATATTTTAGTTAATAATTTTTGTTTAATAAAAAAGTTTTTCTTGAAGGAAATTAAATGAGAAATATAATTTTTAGCATTACAAGTATACTTTTTGCAATTTTGTTTGGCGTATTAAGAAATGTATGGCAAGGTTTTTCTTATTTTTCAGTTTCATGTTGTATTATACTTTGTATATATTGGATTATAGTTTTTGTGATAGAATTTATAGAAAAATATTACAAAAATTTTAATGAGGGGTTTAATGAATATAAAGTATATTTAATAAACTCTACAACCTTAACAACAGAAGATTTTGAAAATAATAAAGATTTGTATTTAGATAAATATAAAAGAATGATTAGAAAAGATAAAGTTATTGATATTTTTAAAATTTTAATTTGTTTATCTCTTTTAAGTGTTTGTATTTTTTCATTATTTTAATGAAATATACTTTTTAAAATTCATTGTTTTTGTGTTGTATAATGAAAATAAATTATTGTAAGTATAAGTTTCGATATTATTCTTTTTTGTTTTAATCATTAAGTTTTTTAATTTAGTTGATTAAATTTTTTTATTGTGATATTATTTATTTGCATGAATTTAAATAGTAATATTTAAATACTTAAAGATAAAGGAGAATGAAATGTTTAAATTTGAAAAAAAAGACAAGCAAGGTGTGCTTAAAATTACTGTTTCTAAAGAAGAATGGGAAGTAGCAGTAGAAAAATCTTATGAACAAAATAAAGGAAAATACAATATACAAGGTTTTAGAAAAGGAAAAGCTCCAAGAAAAGTTATTGAACAAAATTATGGGGATACAGTTTTCTTTGATGATGCTTTTAATGAAGTTATTTCAAAAGAATATACTCAATTTTTATCTGAAAATACTTCTATAATTCCAGCAAGTCAACCTAATGTAGAAATGAATTCTTTTACTATTGATAAAGGACTTGAAGCAACTTTAAAATTTGATTTAATGCCAGAATTTGTTATTCCTGATTTATCTATTTTAGAAAGTAAAAAAGAAATTTCTGAAGTAACAGACAAGCAAGTTGAAGAAGAACTTGAAAGAGAAAGATTAACTCATGCAAGATATGTTGAAGAAGATAAAAAAGTAGAAAATGGAGATTTTGCTACTATTGATTTTGATGGATATGTAGATGGTGAAAAATTTGAAGGTGGTCAAGCAAATGATTATCGTCTTGAAATAGGTTCACATACTTTTATTGAAGGTTTTGAAGAACAAATTATCGGAATGATAAAAGGTGAGGAAAAGGATATCAATGTTACTTTTCCAGATAATTACCCAGCAGAAAATTTAAAGTCAAAACCTGCAGTTTTTAAAATTGTATTAAAAAAGGTTGAAAAGAAAGTTTTACCAAAAATAGATGATAAATACATTTCTGACACAACAGAATATGAAACTATAGAAGAATATAAAAAAGCATTAAAAGAAAATTTGGAAAAAATAGAAAGCGAAAAAGCTGAAAGAGATTATGAAGTTAAATTACTTGATGAAATAGCAGAAAAATCTAATATTGATTTACCTCAATCAATGGTTGAACATGAAGTTGAACATATGGTAGAAGATTTTGAACATAGACTTTCTCATCAAGGTATGACAATGGCTGGATATCTCGAATATATAGGAAAAACATTAGAAGATTTCAAAAAAGAAAGAAAAGAAGATGCTCAAAAAAATATTAAAACTAGATTAGTTCTTCAAAAGATAATTTCAGAGAATAAAATAACTGTTAGTGAAGATGATTTAAATAATGTATTAACTGAATATGCATCAAGATATAATATGTCATTAGAAGATTTTAAAAAAGCTATGACACCTAATGATTTTGCATATTTTGAAAATAGTGCAATTATGACAAAAGTCATCAATTTTATAAAGTCTAAAATAAATTAATTTGGATAATATTATTTTGTTGTCTAATTTTTATCGTAAATATTTTATATTTTTTGAAAGACTTAAAGAAAAATATAAAATTTTTCTAAACAATATCATATATTTTTGTATAAAAAATAAAATAAAAGGGAGGATAATTATATGCTCATTCCTATGGTTGTTGACCAAACTGGAAACTCAGAAAGGTCTTATGATATTTATTCTAGATTATTGGAAGATCGTATCATATTTTTGAATGGTGAGATAGATGACAATATAGCAAATATAGTTGTTGCACAATTAATATATTTAGAAGGGAAAAATCCAGAAAAAGATATTTTTATCTATATTAACAGTCCTGGTGGTAGTGTTTCAGCTGGATTGGCTATATATGATACTATGAAATACATTAAATGTGATGTGGCTACAATATGTGTTGGTAGAGCTGCCTCAATGGGAGCATTCTTGCTTGCTGGTGGAACAAAAGGAAAAAGATTTGCTCTTCCTAATAGTGAAGTGATGATACATCAGCCACTTGGAGGAGCTCAAGGACAAGTAAGTGATATCCAGATTCAGGCAAAACATATACAATATATTAAAGAAAGAATGAATTTGATTTTAAGTGAAAACACTGGAAAACCTTTAGAAATTGTAGAAAGAGATACTGATAGAGATAATTATATGACTGCACAAGAAGCAAAAGATTATGGAATAATAGATGAAATATTTTTTTCTAGAAATAAAAAAGCATAATTGGAGGCGAAATGTCTGATAAAGAGTGTAAATGTAGTTTTTGTGGTAAAAATCAAAAAGACGCAAGAAAAATGATTGCAAGTCCGAATGGTGAAGCTTTTATTTGTGATGAATGTATAGAGATTTGCAAAGATATAGTTACTGAGTTTACACCAAAAAGTAAATTTGAAAAAATTGATTTGCCTACTCCATGTGAAATAAAATCAAAACTTGATGAATATATTATTGGTCAAGATGATGTAAAAAAAGCTTTGGCAGTTGCCGTTTATAATCATTATAAAAGACTTAATTATAATTTAACTAAAATTGATGATGAAAAGAATGATGTTGAATTAGAAAAAAGTAATATTTTAATGATTGGTCCTACTGGGAGTGGAAAAACTTTACTTGCTAAAACACTTGCTAAGATTTTGAAAGTACCTTTTGCTACAGCAGATGCTACGACATTAACAGAAGCTGGATATGTCGGAGATGATGTAGAAAATATACTTTTAAAACTAATTCAAAATGCAGATTATGATATTGAAAAGGCTCAAAGAGGTATTATTTACATTGATGAAATTGATAAAATTGCAAGAAAGACTCAAAATGTTTCAATTACCAGAGATGTTGCAGGGGAGGGTGTTCAACAAGCTTTATTAAAAATTTTGGAGAGCACGGTTGCTTCTGTTCCACCTCAGGGAGGGAGAAAACATCCTCATCAAGAAATGTTACAAATAGATACAACCAATATTTTGTTTATTTGTGGCGGTGCGTTTGTTGGGCTTGATAAAATTATTGAATCAAGAAAGACAGATTCTACATTAGGATTTAATGCAAATATAAAAACAAAAGAAGAAAAACAAAAAGTTAATATTGTAAAGGATATTCAACCAGATGATTTAATTAAATTTGGTTTAATTCCTGAGTTTATTGGAAGATTACCTGTAATTGTAGGATTAGATGAACTTGACCAAGATTCATTAGTAAGAATTTTGACTGAACCTAAAAACTCTATAATTAAACAATATGATTTGATGTTTAGAATTGATGGAATTAATATTGAATTTTCAAGAGAGGCAGTTTTTGCTATTGCGAAAAAAGCAATGGAGCTTAAAACAGGTGCTAGGGGACTGCGAACTATAATAGAAGGTAAAATGACAAAGTTGATGTATGAAGCACCAAGTTATCATGATATTGAAAAAATTATAGTAACAGATAAATTTATAGAACTTGAGAATTCACAACCAGAAATAATAAAAAAGAAAGTTGATGATGATAAAAAAGTCTGTTAAAAAAAACCTTTTAATTAAAAGGTTTTTTTATTTACATATTAAAATTACTATTTTAATTTCTTTGTTCGTTTCTAAATTCGTTTAATCCTTTTTCAAATTGTGTTTTTGTTTCTGGACTTAAATAAAATAGTAACCCAAATAATTGCCCAACATGCAACATTTCTTCCATTACTATATCATGTATAGTTTCTTGTGCACTTTCATTATTAGTTTGTTCTAAGTGAGATTCATATTGAATAATTGCCTCTAATTCTCCAATAATATCAGCTCTGCAATTTTGTATAGTAGTAAAAGTATTATTGTTTTGGTTGTTTAATATATTAAATAAATTTTTCATGTTTACTCCTTTCATAATTTTATATGAATTGATTTATAAAAAGTTTACTACTTTATATAGTAACTATTATATACATAATAGATACTATATATATATTTAAAAAATAAAATATTATAAAAAGGTTGCGACAAATTAAATTAAAACAAATTTTAAAAAATACTTGACAAATTTCATATAAAAAAATATAATGTATAGGTAAACAAAAATGCGGGCGTGGCGGAATGGCAGACGCGCTTGTTTAAGGGGCAAGTTCGAAAGAGTGTGGGTTCGACTCCCACCGCCCGCACCAACAAATATATAAAAAAGGAAATTTAATTGATTTCCTTTTTTTTATATATTATTTTATTTAATTTGTATTAAAATATGTTATAATATAAATAAAAGAATATTTTTTATAGAGGGTAATTTATGAAGACAATTAAAAGTATAGATTTGTGGACTGAACAATATCCAAACCATTACGAATGTTTTAAAGGGGCATTTATTGATGGATTTAAAAATTCAGATTTACCTTATGATTATTATAAAGTTGTAAAAAATTGTAATTGCATTATAAAAAACAATATCGAAATTCCAATAGAAAATAAGCATAACGCAATTATTTTTTATAAAAATAAGAAACCTGTCAGACTTTTAGTAGGCTGCTATGATTCTAAAGTTGATGATTTACTAAGAAATTCATTAGATCAAAAAGTTGGAGATAAAACTTTATATAAAATCTTTCATGAATTAAATGTAAAATTTTCTGAAATAGATTTAAATGAAAAACCAATTTTTAACAAATATAATTCCGTGCGTGAAATAGATGCTGGTTCTTGTAATAGATTTAGTTTATTAAAGACTATGTTAAGCGGAAATTATACTGAAGATAATACAAATTTGGGGCACTATGATAGTGATAGGTATATTTATTTAAAAAATTTGGAAGTAACCTATAATTTAAGAATAGAAAATGAGTGTTTTAATATTACTCATGAAGGAGGTTTTATAAATGATTTAAAAACTTCTGTTATTATCTTACAAAAGAAATTTAGAGGAAATTAAATTTTATCTTGCATACCATTTGTTGTGTTTTAATTATTTAATTTTCTTACAATAAGATTTAGATTAATTTGTTTTTTGAGCAATAAAAAATAGAAATCAAAAGATTGATTTTTTAAAAAGTTATCTTTTAAACAGTTATAGTATTATATAGTTTATTTTTGGATAAGATTTTTAATTAAAATTATATTAAATAAATTATAAGTTCATATTGAAATTAAAGTTGAAATATGATAAAATTTCATTGGATGGAGGTATAGAGTAATATGAATTTAAATTTAAGAAAATGTGGCAATCTATATGTAAAGTTTGATGATGAAAATAATCCTTTATATGCTTTTGAAGTAGTAGGTAAGACAATAAAAAAATTTCATCCTATGTGTGATGATTTGCCAGAAACAATAATATTACCAAAACTTAAAATAAACATTAGTGATTTTTCTACACAAATAGATAATTTTAAAATGCTATATTATAATAGAATATACCAAACAAATAATAATCCGAATTCAAATCAAAGTATTATAAATTATTACATGGAACTTTATGGGACTGGTGCTTATAAATTAGCTACTGAATGTTTTAAAGGAATAAAAAAGTCTAAAATTATAGTTCCAGTTGATTATTCTATTATGATTGACTGGAATTGTTTTGATGATGATGCTGAAATTGAATTAGTTTTACCAAACGATATGACATTAAAACAAGTTTATAGAACTTTTGATACTGGTTTTGACTATGAACATGAGAATTGGACTTTAATTTCTCATAAAGATTTTAATTTCAAATCAAAAAATACCGTAGGAATAAATGTGTTAGATTATCAACCTGAATGTTCTTATTGTAAATTTAATATTTCCAACGAAAATTTTGATGAAAGTAAAAGTAGTGGAAATATAAAAAGCAAGAAAAATGATAAAAGATATTTGCGTCAGTTAATCAACCCTGAATTGATGAATTGTAAAGCGCACAACCAATATCAACTTGAACCAGAATTTGATAAAGACATTTAATTAAGGTTTAGATTCATTTTAAACATATATAAGGTTGTTTCTATGATATAAAAAATAAACATTAATAAATAAAATTAAATGTTTATAAAAAAGACATAAATAAAATTTTAAATTAAAAAAACTTTTTATATTTTTTATTATTTTTATTTAATCTTAAACTATTATGTTATCAAAAAATAACATTTTTAATAAAAAGTTAACCTAATTTGAGTTGACTTTTTATTTTTATTGTTTCATTTTTTAACAAAATTTAAAACAAAATAAAATAATAATTATTTGACAAATTTCGTCATAATATTTTATCATTTATATAGTTATGATTAATATAAAATTTTTTAAGATTTGTATATTTTGTTTTTTATTATGTATATCTTTTTGTTTATATGCTTGTGAATATCAAAAAGAAATAACTGATTCTGGTGCATCTGAAGAAGTTCAAAATGATACTATTCAAATAGATTCGTATCAAAAGCTTTTAGAAATTCAAAATAATGATTTTGAAAATATTTCTAATATTGAACTTGTATGTGATATCGATTGTCAGGGTGGATATTGGTATGGTTTAGGAAATGAAGAAAATCCATTTGATATAGAATTTGATGGTAATGGTTTTTCTATTAAAAATTTAACTTTAGTTAGTCAGAGCCAAAATATTGGTTTTATAAACTATGCTAAAGGTGCATATATTCATGATTTAACTTTTTCATTTATAAGTGGACAAATTAATGTTTCAAATTCAAATTCTGGAATATTTGCAATATTGATAGATAGTAAAATTGAAAATATTCTTATTAATGATTGTAATTTTACTGTCATTGGAAGTGGAAATAATGTCGGTATAATGTGTGGATATGCAAATTTGATAAGTAATAATATACAAAATATAAAAATGTTTGGTAATTCTATATATACATATTCAGAAGACAATGTAAGCGTAAATAACCAAGGACTATTATTTGGGTGTCTCGAATTAAAAAATGATATAAGTTTAGTTAATGTTGATTGTTCTAAAACTAATAGTATAATCACAGATTGTTTTTCAGATATGCAAATTAATTGTGGACTTATAATAGGTTGTTTAAAAACTAACTCTTTTAACATTGTAATACAAAATTATAATGTGTGTCAAAATATGATTATGATTAACAGTTTTTATAATACAAATTTAAAGGTGTTAATTGGATATGCAAGTGATACAAAGAAGATTATTTTTGAGAATGGATTAGTTTATGAAAATGATGTTTTTGATGTTTGTAATGGAATTTATATAACAGAGGAGTTTTGAAAAAGTATTAGAGTATTTTTTTGCTAAGTTTTTGAAAATCTTCAGGATAATCAACTTCAAAATTCATTTCTTTGTTAAGATATGGATGATAAAAAGAAATTTTTTTGCATAATAATGCTGTATGATTTATTAATTTACTTTCATTTCCATATAGTTTATCTCCAACAAGAGGGTGGTTTATTGAAGAAAGATGAACTCTAATTTGGTGTGTTCTTCCATAAATCAAATTTATTTCTACTAATGTCATACTATTTCCTATTTTTAATGGGTGAACACAAGTTTTTGCTGATTTTCCTTCATCTGAAATTATCCTTTTATTGACATTTTTTCCATTTTCGATTAATGTTTTTATTGGTTTGTTTATTTCAACATCATCTTTAATTGTTCCTTGACATATTGCATGATAACTTTTTTGAAAATTTTTTAAATCTTTTTGTGATATAGTATCTTTTGCTATCAATATAAGTCCAGCTGTTTCTTTATCAAGTCGATTTATAATTCTCAAAGTAAAGTTTTTTATCTTATTTTCCATATAATAACATATTGCACCTGCAAGATTATTGTTATAATGAGATTGAGTTGGCATTGTAGATAGATTAGATGGTTTATTTACTAGAAGATAGTATTCATCTTCATATACTATATCTAGAAGTATTATGCACTGCATAATACTTGTTTTTGTATTTGGATTTGAGTTTATAGATAAAATATCTCCAATTTTTAGTTTAGATTTCGTGTTTGAATTTACATTATTTATTTTTATATATCCACTTCTTTTTCGTAAATTTGTTATATAATTTTCAGAAAATCCTTTTTCTTTTAGAAAAAAGTAAACATATTTATAATCTTTGTCTATTATATAATTTCGATATTCCATATTTGATATTATATTCTTTTTCATTTTTTATAGCAAATAATATAAAAGTTTTTAAATTATTACTTTTAAATTTTTGTTTTATGTTTATAAAAATCGTTATTTTGATTGACAATTATTTACTATATTTACTATAATAACAAGAGTAAAAACGATGATAGAAGAGTAGTAATTTTTTTGATTTATTACAGAGAACTTATTGCAGCTGAGAAATAAGTATAATAGAAAAAATGAATTCGCTTCTTAGTTGTGAATTCGAAATTAATTTTAATATTAAATTAAAAGTAGTTTTCATCGTGAATCTGCGTAAATGATTTACAATAAGGATTGATTATTCAATCGAAATTAGGTGGTACCACGAAGTTCTCTTTCGTCCTAATGGCAAAGAGAACTTTTTATTTTGGTTAAATTATTAAAAATTTGATATAAATTTAAAAGGAGATTATTGTGAAAGAAGAGTTACTAAGTTTAGAAAAAGAAGTATCACAAAAGGTAGATGCAGTTCAAGATTTGAAAGATTTAGCAGAAATAAAGGTTTATGTTTTTGGTAAAAATGGAGTAATTACGAATTTATCAAAGGGTATGCGTGATGTTGAACCTAACCAACGCAAAGAAGTTGGAATGTTGATTAACGATTTAAGAAACAAGTTGGAAAATAAAATTCAAGAAAAAGAAAAATTGTTAGAAGAAAAGCTTCTAAATGAAAAACTCGAATCTGAAAAAATCGACATAACTCAACCTGGTAAAGATTGCAAGGTTGGAGCGCTTCATCCAACTAGTGATGTAATTGATAAATTAACTGATATTTGCGTAAATATGGGATTTTCTGTTGTTGAAGGTCCAGAAATAGAAACAGATTATTACAATTTCGAAGCAATGAATATTCCTAAAAATCATCCTTCAAGAGATATGCAGGACACATTTTTTATAACTAACGAAATACTTTTAAGATCTCAAACTTCAGCTGTTCAGGCAAGAGAAATGGAAAAAAGAAAACCTCCATTTAAAATAGTTTGTCCTGGAAAAACTTATAGAAATGATAGTGATGCTACTCATAGTCCTGTTTTTCATCAATTAGAAGGTTTGGTTGTTGACGAAAATATATCTATGGCTGACCTTAAATCAATGCTTTTAACATTAATGAAAAGGTTGTATGGAGAAGATACTGTAATTAGATTTAGACCTTCATTCTTTCCTTTTACTGAACCTAGTATTGAAGTAGATTTAACTTGTCCTACTTGTCATGGCAAAGGGTGCTCTATTTGTAAAGGGACTGGAATGTTAGAATTGTTAGGTGCTGGAATTGTAAATCCTAAAGTTCTTGAAATGTCAGGTATTGATAGTAAAAAATATAGAGGTTTTGCATTTGGTTTTGGTTTGGATAGAGCTGGTATGCTTTTAAATAATATTTCTAATATTAAAAGCTTATTTAAAAATGATATTAGATTTTTGGAACAAATGAAAGGAGAAAGATAAATGAAAGTAACATATAATTGGCTTAAGGAATTTGTTAATATTTCTGCAACACCAGAAGATATTGCCCAAAAATTAACATCTGCTGGATTTGAGGTTGAAGAAATAATTTATCAAAACAGATACTTACATGATGTTGTTGTTGGTAAAATTTTAAAAATTGAAAAACATCCACAAGCAGATAGATTGGTTGTATGTCAGGTTGATATAGGAGATAAGATTGTCCAAATAATCACAGCAGCAACGAATGTTTTTGAAGGAGCTGTAATTCCTGTAAGTTTACCGGGTGCAAATTTAATTAATGGAATATCTATTTCTCCAACTAAAATGAGAGGAATAGAAAGTTTTGGTATGTTTTGCTCAGGTGAAGAATTAGGTATAGATGATAACTATTTTGAAGGTGCTGAGGTAAATGGAATCTTGATATTACCTAATGATATGAAAGTAGGTCAACCTATTGAAAAAGCATTAATGCTTGATGATGTAATATTTGATATTTCAGTAACACCTAACAGAGCTGATTGTTTAAGTGTTATAGGTATAGCAAGAGAAGTTTGTGCTTTATATGGTTTGGAGTGTAAAAAACTTAATTTAAGCTATGACATTAATGTTTATGATAAAGAAACAGTTCGTGATTATGTTAATGTAAGTGTAGAAACTTCTAATTGTCAAAGATATATGGCTTGTGCTGTGAAAGATGTAAAAATTGAAAAATCTCCTTTATGGTTAAGAGCCAGATTGAATGCTGTAGGCATAAAACCTATATGCACTATGGTTGATATTACTAATTATGTTTTAATTGAACTTGGTCAACCAATGCATGCTTTTGACCAGGAAAATATCAAAGGTAAAAAGATTATTATAAGGCAAGCAAATGAAGGCGAAAAGATCGATGCTTTAAATCATAATAGTTATAATTTAGATTCTGATGTTATGGTTATAGCAAACGAAAATGAACCTATGGTTATAGCTGGTATTATTGGTGGAACTGATGCATCTATAAATTCTAATACAAAAATATCAATTTTTGAAAGTGCTGTCTTTGATGTTAAAAATATTAGACTAACTAGTAGAAAAATAGGTGTATCAACAGATTCTTCTGCTAGATACTCAAAAGGTGTTAATGTAGCTAATGCTGAATTAGGTATGCAAAGAGCACTACATTTGGTTAGTAAATTAAAATGTGGGAAAATTGTAAGAGGTGTAATAGATATTTCCTCAGAAAAAAATGAATCTAGAATGATTACTGTTTCTATAAAACTCATAAATGATATTCTTGGAGTAGAAATACCTACAAAAGATATGGTTAAAATTTTAAATAGTTTAGGTATTGAAACTAAGCTAGTGGGAAATAGTTTAACTTGTAATGTTCCACCATTTAGAACTGATATAGAAAATGATTATGATATAGCTGAGGAAATTATTAGACTTTATGGATATGATATTTATGACAAAATAAATTATAATTTATTTAAAAATTCTAAAGTTACTGAAGGACATCATCATCCTAGACTTTTGTTGGAAAGAAAATTTAGAAATTCTCTTGTTGAACATGGTTTTTATGAAAACATTTCTTATTCACTTGTAAGTCCTACTTCAGTTGATAAATTAATGTTAAATGATATTAGAAAGAATATAATAAAGATTGCTAATCCTATTACTGAAGATATTTCTGCAATGCGAACATCTTTAGCTCATTCTCTTTTTACAAATATTGCTTATAATTTAAGCGTAGGAAATAAAGAGATGCGTATTTTTGAATGTGGAAGAGTTTTCTTAACTGATACATTGCCTCTTACTAATCTCCCTTGTGAAAAAAATATGATTGGACTTGCTTGTAAAGAAAATGGTTTTGATTTTTATTCTTTAAAAGCTATAGTTGAAAATTTACTTTCAAAAACTAGTATAAAATATAAATTGGAAAGATCTAAAGAACCTTTCTTGCATCCTGGAGTTTCAGCAGATATAATGGATGGAGATATAAAAGTGGGTAGTTTTGGGAAAATACATCCAAAGGTTGCTCAAAATTATGATATTCCTAACGATGTTTATTATGCTGAAATAGATGATGATTATATTCTTAAATATGCTAATAAAAAAGTTGAAATGAAGCAAATTTCTAAATATCCTATAGTAGAAAGGGATCTTGCAGTTATTGTTAAAGAAGAAATTACTAATGATGAAATTATGCAAAGTATTAAGTCTTCATGTGGACAATTATATTTTAAGGCAGAATTATTTGATGTATATAGGAATGAATCAATTGGTAATGATAATAAAAGTCTTGCTTATAATATAAAACTTTCAGATTTGAATAAAACTCTTACTGATGAAGAAGTAAGTAAAGTGATAAATAAAATTTTAAAAACTTTAAACTATAAATTTGGAGCAGTGCTGAGATGATTTATCTTGATAATGCAGCAACAACTGCAATGTTTGAAAGCAGTATAGATGTTTATAAAGAATATGCTTGTAATAAATTTTATAACCCTTCAGCAAGTTATGAAATTGGATTAAAAGTATTGCATGAAATTGAAAATGCGAAGAATATATTATTAGAAAAATTAGGAGCTAAAAAGGGTAATATAATATTTACCAGTGGAGCTACAGAAAGCAATAATCTTGCAATTTTAGGTAGTAAGCGTAATGGAAAATGGGAATATGTTTTTTCTTTAGGTGAACATCCTAGTGTATATAATGTAGCTAAAGAGTTAGAGAAGCAAGGGTTTATTGTTCATTACGTAGGATTGTCTGCTAATGGGGAAGTTAATTATGAAGAATTGCAAAAAGTTTTAAATGAAAAAACTAGATTAATTTCTGTTATGCATGCTAGTAATGAAACAGGTGCTATTAATGATTTAAAGAAAATTGATATGATAAGAAAGAAATATGCGCCTAATGCACTAATACATGCAGACGGAGTTCAAGCTTTTTGCAAACTAGAATATAATTTAGATGATTTAGGTGTTGATTTTTATACTATATCGGCACATAAATTCCATGGGCCTAAAGGTGTAGGCGCTTTATATGTGAAAAATATAAATTCTTTAAAAAGTATTTTTTTTGGTGGCGGTCAGGAAAATGGATTTAGATCTGGTACTGAAAATGTTGCTGGTATTATGTCCACCATTGATGCTATGGGAAAAATAGATGTAAAAGAGAAATTTATTGAAGTTCAAAAATTATATAACACAATGATTGATATATTAAGTAAAGATTGTAACGTTTCATTTATTAAAACAAATAATCCTTATGTTATTAGTGTGGGTTTTGAAGGTGTAAACGGGGAAACTTTAATGAGAGCTTTACAAAATTATGGAGTTATTGTTGGTATAGGTAGTGCGTGCTCTACTAAAAAAAGTGGTAATAGAATTTTAGAAAGTATTGGACTTAATAAAGAAGAAGTTAAAAGTCATATCAGAATTTCTTTTGATAGCAGTAATTCTATTGAAGAAATAAAAGAAGCTGGAGAAATAATTTTAAAAGTTTACAGAGAAATTTGGGAGAAAGTGCGATGAAAAAAGTTTTACTTTTAAGATTTGGAGAGTTGTTTTTAAAGGGAAATAATAGAAATATTTTTGAAAATTTGCTTATAAATAATATTAAGAATAAGTTAAATGGTCTTGAGTTTAAATTTGAAAAAACTTTTGGTAGATATGTTATTCATGATTATAATATTAATTTAGAAGAAGAATTTGTAAATAGACTTACTAAAGTTTTTGGTTTATATAGTTTAAGTAGGGCATTCGAAGTTGATGCTACTATAGAAGACATAGAAAATAAAGTTCTTGATATTGATTGTTTTAATAAAACTTTTAAAGTTTGTGTTAAAAGAGCAGATAAAAAGTTTCCTGTTTCCTCTATGGAATTTGCTAAAATTTTAGGAGAAAAAGTATTAAATAAATATACTTCAGCAACGGTTGATTTGTATAAGCCTGATATAGAAATAAAAGTTGATATTCGTCTAAATGGTAAAGCTTATATTTACGATGAAATTGTAAAATGTCAAGGTGGATTGCCTCTTGGTAGTGCTGGAAATGGATTACTGCTTTTATCTGGAGGAATTGATAGTCCTGTTGCTGGCTATTTAATAGGTAAGCGTGGTTTAAAAATAGATGCTATTCATTTTCATAGTTATCCTTATACTTCTTTGGAGGCAAAAGAGAAAGTTATTACACTTGCAAAAAAATTAACTGATTATGTAGGTAATATCAAACTTCATGTTATTTCTTTTACACAAGTTCAAGAAGAAATCCATAGATGTTGTAAAGAAGAATATATGATTACTATAATGAGAAGAATAATGATGAGAGTTGCTAGTAAGATTTGTGATAAATACAATTTAGGTTGTATAGTAACTGGAGAAAGTTTGGGGCAGGTTGCAAGTCAAACAATGCAAAGTATGGCTGTCACAACAGCATGTTCAACTAAACCTATTTTTAGGCCTTGTATTGCTATGGACAAAGAAGATATTATGAATATTGCCAAATCAATAGATACTTATCAAACATCAATTCTTCCTTATGAAGATTGTTGCACAGTCTTTTTGCCTAAAAATCCATTAATTAAACCTAAAGAAGATAGGGTTGAGAATGAAGAGAAAAATTTAAATATATCAGATTTAGTTAATAAATGTTTAGAAAATGAAGAAATAATAGAAATAGAATAATAGTAAAATGTTATTATTTTTAAAAAGGGTGGATAAAATATTATCCACTTTTTTTATTGTATATAATTAGATTAATCAAATTGTTTGAAATTAAACTATAAAAGTTTTAAAAAGCATTATGCATGATAATTAATTTTTATAGATTTAAAATTTATATTCTTTCATATTATAAAATATATATAAAAATTTTATGAATAATTATGCATAAATCCCTTGCATAATTATAAAAAATGTTGTATAATAATCAAAAATTGATGAATATATATAAATTCATAAATATTCACATAAGGCTAAATCCCTTTAAAATAAAGGAAATTAGCGATTTAAGGAGAAAGTTATGGCAAGAAGTGCAAGACAGTCAAAAATCTTAGAACTCATTTCAACTAAAGAAATCGAAACTCAAGATGAACTTGCAAGAGAACTTAAAAATGCAAATTTTGATATTACTCAGGCTACAATATCTAGAGATATTAAAGAGCTTGGTCTTACCAAAATTTTATCTAGTTCTGGTAAATATAAATATTGTTTTGTAGGTTCTGATGAACAATTAATATCTAACAAATACATAACAATTTTTAAGGAAGCTGTTATATCTGTAAAGGTAGCAATGAATCTTGTTGTAATAAAAACAATGAAAGGGCTAGGTTCAAGTTTAGCTTCTTTTGTTGATAAACTGAATATAAATGAATTAATGGGTGCTGTTTGTGGAGATGATACAGTAATGCTTATTTTCCCTACTACTACTTACGCTAGTAGTGCAGTTGTTACTTTAAATGATATGTTAATTTAAGGAGAATTGTATGCTTCAATCATTAAATATAAAAAATGTTGCTTTAATATCTTCTTTAACAATAGATTTTGGAAAAGGGTTAAATATTTTAATTGGAGAAACTGGTGCTGGTAAAAGTATCATCTTTGATTCATTAAATTTTGTTTTGGGTTCTAAGCCTGATAAAACACTTATCAGAAGTGGTGAAAATGAGATGAAGGTTGAGGCTTTGTTTTCTAATATTAATAATCAAGCAAAAGAACTCTTAAATAACTTAGGTTTTGAAGATGAAGAAATTTTACTTTCTAGAATCTTGACTTTAGAAGGCAAATCTACAATTCGAATAAATGGTTGTATCTCAACTTTAAGTATTTTAAAACAGGTTGGAGCTATTTTATTAGATAGTTATTCTCAACATGAAAGTATAGAACTTTTAAATTCAAAAAATCATATCAATCTTTTAGATAAATATGCTGGTGAAAATATTTTAGAATTGAAAGAAGAAGTTAAAAATTTATATCTCAAAAATTTTGAAATTTCTAAAAAAATTGATTCATTAGGTGGGGATAAATTTCTTCGTGATAATGAAATATCTTTATTGGAATATCAAATTAATGAAATAGAAAATGCTAATATTGTAGAAGGCGAAGAAGAAGATTTAAAAGAAAAAATAAATTTAATGAATAATAGTGAAAGAATAGTAAATGCCATAAATAATTGTGAACAACTTTTATCTGAACAAAATGATTCTTGCATTACTTGTTTACAATATTGTCAAAACTATTTATCTACTTTAAATTTTGAAAAAATTAATTCTTGTAGAGAGAGAATAGAAAGCGTTAAATATGAAATTGAAGATATTTATGAAACTTTATTAGATGTAAAGAATGATGTCGATTTTGATGAAAAAGAATTTCAACAAATAGATTTAAGATTAGATTTAATTAAATCTATTTATAAAAAATATGGTGGAACATATGAAAACGTTATAAACTTTTTGAAAAAATCTAAAGAGAGATTAAATGAACTTGTAGATGGAGAATATTTGCTTGAAAAATACCAAAATCAGCAATTAATTATAGTAAATGATTTAAATGAAAAAGCTTTAAAATTATCACAACTAAGGATAAAAGTAGCACAAACAATAGAAGAAAAAGTTTTAAATCAACTAAAAAATTTAGGAATGAAATCAAGTCAATTTAAAATAAATTTTGAAAAGACAGAAATTTCATCAAATGGTTTTGATAAAATAGAGTTTGTTTTTTCAGCGAATCGAGGTCAAGAAATCAAATCGTTATCTAAAACAGCTTCTGGTGGTGAACTAAGTAGATTTATGCTTGCTTTTAAAAATATTTTTTCTGAAAATGGAAGCGTATCGACATTAATATTTGATGAAATTGATGCTGGTATAGGCGGAGAAGTTGGTGTTGTTGTTGGTGAAAAATTATCTAATATAAAAAATAATATTCAAGTAATTTGTATAACTCATTTACCTCAAGTTGCATGTTTTGGAGATGACTTTTATTATGTTAGCAAAACTGAGAATGAAGGTAAAACCTTAACTTCTGTTAAGCATTTACAAGAAGACGAAATTGTTTATAATCTAGCTAAAATGATAGGTGGTGATGTATCAGATATTGCTATTTCACATGCTAAAGAAATGAGAAATAAGTATTATAAAAATTAAAATTCAAAATATTAAAATTATCATATTTATAATAAGAATAATTTTATTGATATTGTATAGACTAACCTTTAGGGTTAGTTTTTTTTATGAAGTATAAAGAAGTAAATAAAAATGATAGAACAAAATTCAACAAAAAAATTATAAAAATTTATGCTTTAATTTTTATAGTTTTATTTTTTATATCTAATCTAAATATTTTTAATTTAGTTCAATTACCTACCGATATTTACACAAATTTTGAAGAAATAGAAAATGCTAATAAAGATAAATTGTTTAGTGATATAGTATCAATAGATTTTGATAAAAATAGTGTTAAAACAGGAAAGAATGGAGATTTTGAAAGTATAGTTATTTTTAAATTATTTGGTTTTATTCCTATTAAAAAAGTTAATATAAAAATATTACCTGAAGAAGAAGTTTATGCGGGTGGTAATCCTATTGGACTGACTGTTTATACATATGGTGCTATGGTTATTAGTAATTCAGATATAGATTTAAAAAATAATGAAGTTTCTTCAAATCGTTATATTAAAAATGGAGATATTATTAAAAGTATTGATGGTCATGAAATTAATGATTTAAATCAAATATCTCAAATTTTAGAAGATAATAAAAATGAAAGCATAAATATAGAAGTTATAAGAAATGGTAAAATAAAAAATTTTGATATTCCTATTTTAAAAGATAATGAAGGAAAATCAAAACTTGGTATTTGGGTTAAAAATGATGTTTCTGGCATAGGGACATTAACTTTTGTCGTTAAAAATAATAACGGCTTTGGAGCTTTAGGACATCCTGTTACAAACGGAAAATCTGATAATTGCATTGATATTAAAAATGGAAACATATATAAATGTACTTTAGTCGGTATAGATAAAGGTAAAGACAATGATCCAGGTCAATTAAAATGTGTTTTTGTTCAAAAAAATGAAGAAGGTAATATTGAAAAAAATACAAAATTTGGTATTTTTGGTAAATTAAATTCTGAAAGCAACTTAATTGATCCTAATGTTTCATATAAGCTCGGTGGAAGATTAGGCGTAAGACCAGGTAAAGCCACTATTATATCAAGTATAAGTGGTATAAGAGAAGAATATGAAATTGAAATAATAAAAGCAAATTACCAAAAAAGTTCAGATGATAAAAGTATAGTATTTAGAGTTAAAGATAAAAGACTTTTAGATTTAACTGGGGGGATAGTTCAAGGAATGAGTGGTAGTCCTATCGTCCAAAATGGTAAGATTATAGGAGCTGTTACACATGTATTTTTAAATGATTCAACTAAAGGTTATGGGGTATATACAGATTTTATGTTGGAAGAATTAAATAGTTTGAAATAATTTTTATATTTCAAATCTTACTTTTTAAAATTTATTTTCATTTATCTAAATTATTTGACTTTTAACTATTTAATGTTATATACTTTTTTTGATAGATATTTTATATAGATAATAATTGTAATTAAAATGAATTAAAAAATTCATTAAATATATAAGTAAAATAAATATATTTTTATTTTTGATTTTTATAATTTTATTTGTATAAATTAATATAATTTAATCTATCTAAAAAGGGGAAAAATATGAGCAGTTTAAGCATTTTATGCAATGCTGCTGTTACCGCCGGAGTTGTAAGCGGAGTGCTAGCTCTTATTGTTGGAGCAATTGTAGGAGCTATTGTTTACAAAATTATTGCAAATAATAAAATTGGCAGAAGTAAAACAAATGCTGTCAAAATAATTGAAGAGGCGTATGCAGAAGCTAAAAGCATAAAAAAAGAATCTATTTTAGAAGCTAAAGAAGAGGCACAAAAAATACGAGATGATGCTAATGAAGAAGCTAGAGAAAGAAGAGCAGAAATTCAAAAGCAAGAAGAAAGATTAGACCAAAGAGAAGAATATGTAACTAAAAAAGAAACAATTATAGATGCTAAAAGTGAACAACTTGAAAATGATAAATTAGCTTTAGAAAATGAAAAGAATTTGTTAAATGAAAAGATTTCTCAACAAGAAGAAATTAAAGCTCAAATGCTTGAGAGATTGGAAAAAATTTCTGGTTTAACAAAAAAAGAAGCTAAAGATGTTTTAATAGAAAGTATTACAGAAGAAGCGAAAAAAGATGCTGGAAATATAGTTAAAAAAATTGAAGATGAAGCACGAGAAAATGGTGAAAAAATTGCAAAAGATATTGTAATGTCTGCTATTCAAAGATGTGCTACTGATTTATCTTCTGAAATGACTATAACAACAGTTGCACTGCCTAATGATGAAATGAAAGGTAGAATTATTGGTAGAGAAGGTAGAAATATTCGTTCTATTGAAAGCGCAACTGGTGTTGAGTTAATTGTTGATGATACACCTGAATCAATTACTATTTCAAGTTTTGATCCTGTTCGTAGAGAAATTGCTAGATTAAGTCTTGAAAAGCTTATTGTTGATGGTAGAATTCACCCAGGTAGAATTGAAGAAATCGTAGATAAAGCTACCAAAGAAGTTGATAATGCTATTAAAGAAGCAGGTGAAAATGCTTGTAATGAAGTAGGTATTTACAATCTTAGCCCTGAAATAATAAAAGTTCTTGGCAGATTGAAATATAGAACAAGTTATGGACAAAATTGTTTAAAACATAGTATAGAAACTTCTATCATAGCAGGACTTATTGCTACAGAATTAAATGTAAATGTTCAAGTTGCTAAAAGAGGTGGATTGTTACACGATTTAGGCAAAGCATTAGACCATGAGATTGAGGGAACACATGTTTCAATAGGTGTTGATATTGCCAGAAAAAATAAAGAATCGGATGAAGTTATTCATTGTATTGAAGCTCATCATGGAGATGTTCCATTTAATAGCATTGAAGCTATTATTGTTCAAGTTGCAGATGCTATTTCTAGTTCAAGACCTGGCGCTAGAAGAGAAAGTTTTGAAACTTATATTAAGCGTCTTCAACAACTTGAAAGTATTTGCAACGATTTTAAAGGTGTAGATAAATCTTATGCTATTCAAGCAGGAAGAGAGGTAAGAATAATTGTAAAGCCTGAACAAATCAATGATACAGATGCAATGTATCTTTCTAAGGATATTGCTAAAAGAATTGAAGATGAAATGCAGTATCCTGGACAAATTAAGGTTGTTGTTGTTAGAGAAAACAGATTTACTGAAACAGCTAAATAAAATTAATTTTAATAATAAAAAAGCTAAATTTTAAATTTAGCTTTTTTATTCTATTTTTTTATATAATTCATATATTTGATTTTAAATGTATATTATATAACATGAACGAATTTTTAGATTATATAGCTCATCATTTTGAAAATTGTGTTTGGCTTGCCGTAATGATTATGGCAATGATACCAACTATAGAAAGTAAAATAGCAATTCCTTTTGGAATGAATACCGAGATATGGGGTAGTAATGCTTTAAACAGCTTTGAATCCTTTTTTTATTCTTTTTTAGGTTCTATAATTCCTTGTATACTAATAGTTTTGATTGTAAGAAAATTAAAGAGTAGAACTACAGGATTTTTAACAAATAAGTTTTTACAAAAATATAATAAAAAAAGTCAATCTGTAAGTATGAAAACAAATAACTTTACAAAATATTTTATGCTTACTGCATTTGTTGCTATTCCTTTGCCTTTAA
Source organism: uncultured Bacillota bacterium (assembly GCA_949289785.1). GTDB lineage: Bacteria > Bacillota > Clostridia > Christensenellales > UBA1242 > Caccovivens. The sequence continues at coordinate 32,341 of CASEOW010000035.1, forward strand.
CAGGTGTTTGGTCTGGAAGTTTAATATTAGGATTAAGTAATTTAGATATTAAAATGGGAATAATTTCTATTATTATAGGAGCTATAATTTCAGCTGGTATGATTTCATTAATATGCAATATATTTTCAAATTCAATATCATATATTTTGATTATATCTTTTATAATAATATTAGTATTTTTATTTGTTGATTTGTTTATTTCTTTACTAAGAGAACATATTAAAAATAAAAAAGTTAAAAACGATAAATGATTTTATTAATTAATTATATTGAAACTAATAAAAAAAGGAACTTTCTATTTTTGAAGTTCCTTTTTTTAACTCTGCTAGTTTCAAAAGTTAATGATTTAATTTACTATTTCCAGTATTTTATTAACATATATCTTTTTGTGTAATATCTTACAGGAAGAATAATTAAAGATAAAATAATAGGAAGAATCAAAGTTGTAGAATATCTACTAAACGAAGTAGGTGATAGTCCAAATATAAAATTTAGACCTATTATAAGTCCACAAATTCCAATAGTTAATAACCATAGTTGCCATTGTGGCATCATTTTAGATGGTAGCCAACTTTTATATCGATAAAAATTATAAAATTTAATTATTACATCTACTATAAATAAAGAAGGAAGTAAAATAAACATAAAATTTGTATTAATGTTTAAAAGATTATTTTTTAACGATATAATGTAGAATATAACTGAGCATGTAACTGCTAAGACAAAGATAGCACAAGATAAACAAAGCATCAATTTATTTGTATTGTGTTCATTTTTTTCTGCAGGCTTTTTATAAATGTTAAAAGATATATTTTGATTATTATAAAAGCTTTTAAGATCATTATAATCATATAAAGCATCTTCTCTAATTTGTTCGTCTTGCGCAGTTTTAGATTTTGAATACAATTTAGTCAAAATATCCTTATGAGAAGGATCTATAGATTTATCTCTTTTAGGAGCTGGCATCTGATTAGTATTAATAGGGGATTGCTGAGCTATTTTTAATTTTGGTGGTTCAATTTTTTTAGCTTTTTCTAGTTGACTTATATCTACTCTATTAGTAATAAACTTACCATCATCCGGTTTATCTTGAACTAAATCATTATTATTTTTTTCAATATTAAATATATTATTTAAACTGTTGTATCGAATTGAATTATCTGTATTTTTTCTTTCAATAATTTGGTTATAATTTTCAAATTGATTATTGTTTTTGTTATGTAATATAGAATTTTTGAATTCTTCTATGTTGTTTTTTGTTTTTTCATTTGATTTATATAATGGGTCAGTAGCAGTCATTGAAATTTGGTCTTCTGCAAAACTTCGTTTTCTTTTATATTTATTAATGTCTTTAGAAATGTCATATAATCTTTTATTATAATTTTCTATATCTTTATTGGATAAAAATACAGCATCATCTTTAATTTCTGAAGAATCTTCTTTTAATTCATTACTTTGAATGATGTTGTTTTCTTGGGTTTTGTTGGTTTCTTGTAAAACTGGATTATTTATTTGATTAATATTTAAAGATTCTTGATTGAAATTATTTTCTTCTATTATTTGACTTATTGAATTATTTTTAAAAATTTCATTTATAGAATTAATTTCATTTTCGTTTTTAGAATTCTCCTGATTAAAATTTATGTTTAAATCAGAATTAATTGTGTTTTTATCAACTTCTTCATTATCATTAGATTCTTCAATAGGGGAGTTTAAAGTTTCAACTTTAATATCTTCAATCTCTGAATTTGAATTTTCCAAGTTATTTGAGGTAGGTGTATTATTTGTTTTTTTATTGTCTATATCAGAAAAATCAAAATAATCTTCTTCATCCTCATTCTCTGGATTTACATTCATTTCTTTTAAATTATTATCAAAATTTTCCATTCTTTGAGAACTTACATTTTCATTGTTTAATCTATTACTATCGGAAATTATTGATATTTGTGAATTAGAAAATAGATTATTTTCATCTTGTTCATATTTAATATTAATATTTTGTATGCTGTTACTATCATCTTTAAATTCACGAAAAACATCAATGTTATTTCTATCAAAGTATTCTTTTAAGTCTTGATAAAATTGTCTACCTTTTTCAGTGATAGAGTAATATTTTCTATTTGGTCCTAAATCACTACTTTTTAAATATGAAGATACATATCCTTGTTTTTCCATTCTAGTTAAATTTGAGTATACGCTTGGTTTTTTCAAGTTGATAAAGCCATTGCTTCTTTGATTAATCTCACTTATAAAATCTAAGCCATAAAAATCTCTTTCTAACAAACAATTTAAAATTAAATAAGAAAGTTGTCCTTTTGCATAAAGATCCATAATTTTATTCCTCTAGGTTGATTATAAATCTATTTAATAATTTAGTCAACATTTTTTTGAGAATTTTGTCAAAACTATTATGTCTTGCATACTAGTTAATTTTTATTAATATAAGGGGGAATTGGTTTTATTTTAGATAAAATCAAAATTTATAAGGGTAATTGAATATTAAATCTCATTTATTAAAATTTATTAAAGTATTATAAACAAACAAAATTTATTAACAAAGTTAGTAAATTATATAAAAATAAAAAATAATTTTAAGTTTTTATAAATTTAATTAATAATCAAAAGGGTTATGTTATAAAAATAAATGTTAAAATCAAAAAGCATTAAGGAATAATTTAAAAAGGGGTATTAAAAAAAATGATTGCTATTATGCAAGATATAATATAAATAAAATCTATGCGTAAAACACAAGTTTTACGCATAGATTAACACATACTAGCTTTATTATTAAAACTATTTTGTTATTTTTTTATAATTTTATTTATAATCATTTTTTAATATTTATTAATGATTTTTGAACAAATAAAATAAGTTTTAATAATTTTATTAAGATTTATTTGTAATTACAGAATTTATCATTTTATAAAAACCTAAACCTGAATTTTGACAAACTTCATCTTTATATATTGATAAAGAATTATTGTTTATTGATTTTACATCTTTTAATTTATTGATAGATAAGTAATTTATAATTTTTAAAAAAACCTTAAAAATATCTTCACCAATATAAAAATTATTTGGAATTGAACATAAAATACTTTCTAAAAAGATTTGATTACACATAGACAAATTTACATTAAAATATAAGTAATTAAATATTTTCAACATCTTAATGTAATTTTCCCCCACTTCACTAATTTTCTTTTCAATGTTAGCAATTCTATTTTCTAAATTTATTTCTACAAAGCCTTTTTTCTTATTAACATAATATTTATATATATTTCCATCATAAATCATCGGATATATAACTATTTTTGTATTAGCACCGAAATCATCTTTACCAACAAGTTCTAGCCTATCTTCGAATAAATAAGTTAAACTAGTTTCAGATAGAAATAATATTATTTTAGATTGAAAATCTTCTACCAAATTTGATAAATTATATTTTGTAACATCAATAGGTTTGTTTGTAAATTGTAAATTTTCATCTTTATTTTTTTTAAATTTTTTCTTTTTTCTTTTTCTTCTATTAAAGATAGATTTTCTATTTCTCCAAGCTATTATAAATTTTTCTTTAAAGTTTTTCCAAAGTGATTCACCTTTAATAGTATTTAATTCAAGTTGAGGATTATTGATTCCTAAAATGTAAATAAATGCTGAATTGTCAATTATGGCTCCAGTTAAAAGTTCATTTACTGGTTGTAAAATTGTATTTTTTAATGAAATAAAAGAAATTTGTTGTTCCATTTTTTCAATAGTAGCACCAACAATATTATTTATAAACTTATTAATTTGTTTTATATATTTTTTATTTTCTAAGTTTGCGATATTATTGATAAGTTCTTTATTAATTGATATTTTATTCATGTACAATTCCTTATAAAATTTTAATATTAAAACATTGTGTAAAAATTTATTGTTTGTTAAATATAAAATATATATAAATAAATTAAATATTTAGAATAATAAAGTATTAGAAAAATATTTATTTTTTGTTTTTAGGGTAAATTCTTTCTATTCCACCAAGGTATGGTTGTAATGCTTTAGGAATGTTAACACTTCCATCTTCATTCATGTTATTTTCCATAAATGCTATTAAAGCTCTTGTTGAAGCTAAAACAGTATTATTTAAAGTATGAACAAAATATGTTCCATTTTCTCCTTTAGCTCTAATACCTAATCTTCTTGCTTGTGCATCGCCTAAAGTTGAACAAGAACCAACTTCAAAATATTTCTTTTGTCTTGGACTCCAAGCTTCTACATCACAACTTTTAACTTTTAAATCAGCAAGGTCGCCACTGCAACATTCTAAAGTTCTAACAGGAATATTTAAATTTCTAAATATTTCTACTGTATATGCCCACATTTTGTTATACCATTGCATGCTATCTTCAGGTTTACATATTACAATCATTTCTTGTTTTTCGAATTGATGGACTCTGTAAATACCTCTTTCATCTAAACCATGTGCACCTATTTCTTTTCTAAAACAAGGGCTGTAAGAAGTCATTGTTATTGGCAATTCGCTTTCCTTTAAAATTTGATTTTTAAATTTACCAATCATACTATGTTCGCTAGTACCAATTAAATATAAATCTTCTCCTTCTATTTTATACATCATTGCGTCCATTTCAGCAAAACTCATAACACCATTTACAACATCTCCACGAATCATAAAAGGTGGAATGCAATAAGTAAATCCTTGATTAATCATATAATCTCTTGCGTAATTAATCATTGCAGAAACAATTCTAGCTGGTTCTCCTATTAAATAATAAAATCCTGTACCACTAGTTCTTCCAGCACTTTCTTTATCAAGTCCATTGAAACTTTCTAAAATATCGGCATTATAAGGAACTTCAAAATTAGGTATTGTTGGTTCTCCAAATTTTTCTATTTCAACATTTTCGCTATCATCTTTTCCTATTGGAACAGAAGAATCAATAATGTTAGGAATGGTCATCATAATAGATTTAATTTCTTCATTAATAACTAAGAGTTCTTTTTCAATAGCTTCAATTTTTTCATTATTTTTTCGAACAATTTCTTTAAGTTCATTGGCTTTATCAATATTTTTTTCTTTCATTAAATTACCAATTTGAGAACTTAATGTATTTCTACTTGCTCTTAATGAATCACTTTCTTGTTTTAAAACTCTTGATTTATTGTCTAACTCAATAACCTTATCAACATTTTTAATTTTTTCATCTTGAAATTTTTTTCTTATATTCTCTTTTACTAATTCAGGATTTGTTCTTATTAAATTTATATCAATCATATTTTATATCTTCTCCTTTTATTTCTTTAATTTTCTTTGAATCAGGTAAAAAAAATTAAATATATTTTTAAACATTATTAAAAAAGTTTAATAATGTTTTTATTAAAGTTTTTAATTTATTTTCACTCAAATATAGTATACTTTTATTTTAATCGTAAGTCAATTATTATTTTAAAATATGCTTTAAATATAACAAGATTTGTAGGTTTTTAAAAATTCTTAAAAGAAGAATTTAAAACTTTTTATAATTAAGTATTTTACGCATAGATATTTAATGAAATTAGTTGATTTTAAAAAATTTATGTGATAAAATTTAAAAATGGAAAAAGTAAGTTTTTATCAAAAAAGAGATTTAAATAATAGAATAAAAATGTCTAAATATTTGGAATTACTCCCCGATTATTGTTTAGATTATTTCATCGGAATTGAGAATAATACTTCATCGTTAACAAGATATAATTATGCTATGGATTTGTATGTCTTTTTTAATTATATCTCTAATTATGTTTTTCATAAAAAGGAAAATTTAATTAATTTAACTGATTTAGATAACCTTAAATCTAAAAATATTGAACAATATTTATCTTATTTAACATACTATCAATTAGACAATAAATATTATAAGAATGATGAAAAAGGAAAAGCTAGAAAGCTTGCATCATTAAGAAGTTTTTTTAAATATCTTTTTAATCATGATTTAATTAAAGCAAATGTCGCAAGTAAAATTGATACTCCTAAATTACATAATAAAGAAATAGTAAGATTAGAACAAGATGAAGTAACAAGGCTATTAAATGCTGTTGAGTCCCCTAGTGAATTTACTAACAGACAGAAAGAATATAATAAAAATACTTTTGAAAGAGATAATGCAATCATAACATTGTTTTTAGGAACTGGGATAAGAATTTCAGAACTTGTAGGATTGAATTTAGAAAGTTTTGATTTTACTCAAAATGCATTTTTAGTTACTAGAAAAGGTGGAAATCAAACCATGTTATATTTTTCTAATGAAGTTGCAATGGTTTTAAAAACATGGCTTGAAAAGAGAGCTACACTTCCACTAGATAAAAATGAAAATGCCATGTTTATATCTTTACAAAATAAAAGAATTTCAATTAGAGCAGTTGAAAATTTGGTGAAAAAATTTGCACAAATTGCTAGTCCATTAAAAAAAATATCCCCACATAAATTAAGAAGTACATTTGGAACTAATCTTTATAAAGAAACACGAGATATTTATATTGTTGCAGATGTTTTAGGTCATAAAGATGTTAATACAACAAGGAAACATTATGCTGCAATAAGTGAAGATATGAGAAAAAGTGTTGCAGAAAAAGTAAAATTAGGAAATAGCTAATAATTAGCAATAATAATGTTGAAATTTGACAAACAATTTCAAACGATAACAAAAAATGAAGTCAAACAACTTGAATATTTCAAATACATTTGACTTCTTTTTTATGTGAAGCATATCTCCTTCACACTATTATATTATGCAGTTTTAACAAAATTATGCAAAATAATTTTTAAAATCTTGATTTTGATAAATCATAGTTTGTTACAAATTCTTCATAATAATCTTTAAAATAATCTCCCAAAATAGCTTCTCTAGATTCTTCAGCCAATCTTATTAATGTTCTTAAATTATGAATAGATAAAAGTTGTGCACCAAGCATTTCACCAGCGTTTATTAAATGACGAATATAAGCTCTAGAATAATTTTTGCAAGCATAACAATCACAATCTTCTTCTATTGGTTTAAAATCATTTTTGAAAGATGAATTTTTGATAACCATTTTACCTTTTCTTGTAAAAGCTGTACCATTTCTTGCAATTCTAGTTGGTAAAACACAATCCATCATATCAATTCCTCTTGCAAAACCTTCTATAAGACAATCTGGAGAACCAACACCCATCAAGTATCTAGGTTGATTATGTGGAAGTAAAGGATGCAAATAATCAAGAATATCATACATCACGCTTTTTTCTTCACCTACTGAAAGTCCTCCAATAGCAATACCGCATTTTGCGTAAGGTAAGCAGTCTTCTACACAAATTTTTCTTAAATCTTTGTAAATATTCCCCTGAACTATAGGAAATAACATTTGATTTTCTGTTGTATGGTATTTATAACATCTTTCAAGCCATTGTTTTGTCAGATTTCTTGCTTTAAATGCTTTTTCATAACTACATCCAGCTTCTGTACACTGATCAAAAGCCATTATTATATCTGCTCCTAAAGCTTCTTGAATTTCCATATCTTTTTCAGGAGTAATAAAGTGTTTTGAACCATTTAAATGAGATCTAAACTCAACACCATCTTCACTAACTTTCCTCAAAGAAGATAATGAAAATACTTGAAAGCCTCCACTATCAGTTAATATAGGTCTGTCCCAATTCATAAATTTATGCAAACCGCCAGCTTGTTTAACTATTTCATGTCCAGGTCTTAAATAAAGATGATAAGTATTAGAAAGAATTATTTGTGAACCTATATCTTTTAATTGTTCAACCATTAATCCTTTAACAGTTGCTTGAGTTCCAACTGGCATAAAAACAGGAGTTTTGATATCTCCATGTGGTGTGTGAAATATTCCTGCTCTTGCCTTAGTTTTTGGGCATTCTTTTATAATTTCGTAACTAAAATTCATATCTCTCCTTTTGTAATAATTTAAAACATGATACTACATATTGTATTTAATATGTAAATAATACATACTACATAATAAACATTGCATCTCCAAAAGAAAAAAATCTATATCTTTCATTAACAGCTTCATGGTATATATACATTGTTTCTTTATATCCTGCAAAAGCTGAAACCAACATTATTAATGTGCTTTCTGGTAAATGAAAGTTTGTAATAAGCGCGTCAACAACTTTAAATTTATAAGATGGATATATAAAAATATTTGTTTCTCTTTTTTGTGGTATGATTTTCCCGTTTTGATCTGCACAACTTTCAAGTACTCTTACTGAAGTAGTTCCTACTGCAATTATTCTTCGTCCTTCTGATTTAGCTTTGTTTAGTTTTAATGCGTTTTCTTCACTCATTTCAATATATTCGCTATGCATTTTATGTTCTAGTATATTTTCTTCTTTTACTGGTCTGAAGGTTCCTAATCCTACATGAAGCAATACTTCTACAATTTCTATACCTTTTTCTTTTATATTATTTAATAATTCATTTGTAAAATGCAGTCCTGCTGTAGGTGCAGCTGAAGAACCTGAAATTTTTGAATATACTGTCTGATATCTATTTTTATCTTTTAGTTTTTCATGAATGTATGGTGGTAATGGTATTTGGCCTACTTCACTTAATCTTTCTTCAAAAACACCTTCAAAATTAAATTTAATTTTACAAAGTCCATATTCAGATTTTTCAATAATTTCACAGGATAAATTTTGACTAAATTCTAGAATTGTTCCTACTTTAATTCTTTTAAATGGTTTAGCAATAGCTTCCCAACTTTTCAAATCAATTCTTTTTTGCAATAAAACTTCAATTTTAGCACCTGTATTTTTAAAACCAAAAAGTCTTGCCGGTAATACTTTAGTGTTATTGATTACTAGAATATCCCCTGCTTTAAGATAATTAATAATATCTTTAAAAATTTTATGTTCTATTTGTTTATTTTTTCTATTATAAACTAAAAGTCTAGAATTATCTCTTGGTTCTATAGGTGTTTGTGCAATTAAAGATTCTGGTAGATCATAGTAATAGCTACTTTTTTTCATTAAATCTAATTGATTATTAATATTATCATTTGTAAGTTCTATTTCGTTATTTATGTTCATATATTTTCCTTAATTAACGTTACTTAATTTATTTTTGTTATTAGCATTTTATTTATCTAAATAAGGTAAACCAAAATGTTTGTATGCAGGCTCTAATGCTACCCTACCTCTTGGAGTTCTAGATATAAAACCTAATTGTAAAAGATAAGGCTCATAGACATCTTCAATAGTAGAAGAATCTTCACTTATTGTTGCGGCTAATGTTTCAAGTCCAACTGGACCACCTGCAAATTTGTTTATTATAGAAATCATAATTTTTCTGTCTATTGTATCTAGACCTAAATCGTCAATTTCCATTATTTTAAGTGTTTTATCTGTAATTGCTTTTGAAATTATCCCTTCTCCTATAACCTGAGCATAATCTCTAACTCTTTTTAGCAATCTATTTGCTATTCTTGGAGTTCCTCTTGACCTTTTTGCAATTTCATTACAAGCATTTTCTTCAATTTCGATACCTAATATTTTAGCTGACCTTTTTATAATTATAGCCAATTCATCTTCACTATATAATTCTAGTCTGCAAATAACCCCAAAGCGATCTCTTAATGGATTTGTAAGCATTCCAGCTCTAGTTGTTGCACCAATTAATGTAAAAGGTTTTATTTTTAATCTCATATTTCTAGCACTAGGTCCTTTTCCTACAATGAAATCTAATGCAAAATCTTCCATAGCTGGATATAAAATTTCTTCAACATTTTTGTTTAATCTATGAATTTCATCTATAAATAAAACATCGTTTTGATTTAAATTAGTAAGTATTGCTGCTAAATCTGCTGCGTGTTCTATTGCCGGTCCTGAAGTTACTTTAAATTGTGAACCTAGTTCATTAGCTATAATATGACTTAAAGTAGTTTTACCAAGCCCTGGAGGTCCATACAATAAAACATGGTCTAGACTTTCTTTTCTAGATTTTGCCGCTTGTATATAAACTGAAAGTGCCTCTTTTACTTTGCTTTGTCCTATGTATTCATCAAAAGAATTTGGTCTTAAAGAATTTTCAATTTCAGCATCAGTCATATTTTTTGTGCTTGTAACAAATCTATTTATATCTTCCATTAGCTTTTATACCCCCTTAGAGCTTTTGATATAATTTCTTCTGCTGTTGCATTTTCACTTGCATTAGCCCTTGCTAGCATATATGCTTCATTTTTATTAATTCCTAAGCTTATTAAAGTATCAGTAGCCATGTTTACAGCATCTTCGTCAAAAGATTCAGCAAAAGAACTATCATTTTCAGAAGTTGGTGAAATTTTATCTTTTAACTCTAGGCATATTCTTTCTGCAGTCTTTTTACCTAAACCTTTTATTTTTGATAATAATTTTGTATCTTCTTTTATTATCGCAGTTGCAAGATCTGATATAGAAAGACCAGATAAAATTTGAATTGCCATTTTAGGACCAACTCCACTGACTGTTATCAATTTATAAAACAAATCCCTTTCTTCGTTACAAGAAAAACCATATAAAGATATTCCATCTTCTCTTACACCCATATAAGTAAATACTTTTATTGTTTCACCTATTAAAGGCAATGTAGACAAAGAATTATTTGAAATTAGTAGTTCAAAACCTACTCCTCCTACATTGATAACAATTTGATTTTCTCTTTTTTCTTCTAAAATACCTACTAAAAACGAAATCATGATTTTTCCTTTTATATTGATTAATATTAAAAATATATAAATTACAATCTGTTATTATTCAAAATGGAACTTGTCTGACTGTGGCAAATAGCTACTGCAAGCGCATCTGCTGCGTCATCAGGTTTTGGAATTTCATTAAGCCCTAAAATTGCCTTGACCATATATTGAATTTGAGCTTTTTCTGCCCTACCTTGTCCTGTCAATGCTTGTTTTATTTGAAGTGGTGTGTATTCAAAAATATTACCGCAATATTTTTGGCATGCAAGAACTATTACTCCTCTTGCTTGAGCTACTTGTATGATGGTTTTTTGATTTTTAAAATAAAATAGTTCCTCAATTGCAACTACCTCTGGTTTGTACTTATCAAATAAAAACTTAAGGCTGGCGTCTATTGTTTCCAATCTTATTGGAAGGCTATCTTCTTTAGGAGTATTGATAGCACCATAATCTACAACCATGTCAGCTTTTTCAGTGTCAATTATACCAAAACCTATTATCGCATATCCTGGGTCAATTCCTAATATTCTCATAAGTTAAATTTTACTATATAATTAGATTTAAGTCAATTGCTTTAAAAGTTTTATAATATAAATTTGTAAAATTTATTTTATAAATATAATTTAAAATAATTAAAATCAAACATAAAAAAAAGTTAAGTATTCAAACTTAAACTTTTTCATAATAAGATTTATTCTTCTTCGTCTAAATTGACATTATGATAAACTTCTTGAACATCATCAAGGTCTTCTAATGCATCAATCATTTTGATAAATTTTTCTAATTTATCGTTCTCTAAAGTTACATAATTATCTGGAACTAAGGTTGTTTCACTATTCAACACATTGTAACCTTTATCTTTTAATTGATCTGCAAGTTTGTTATGTTCATTAGCAGGTGTTATTATTTCAAATGAATCTTCATAGTCATTTATATCAATAGCTCCCATATCCAAAACTTCCATCATGAATTCATCACTATCAATATTATTAGTTTTTTCAACTTCAACTATTCCTTTTCTTTGAAAAAGATAACTAACACAACCATTATTACCTAAACTTCCACCAAACTTATCAAAAGAATGTCTTACATCTCCAGCTGTTCTATTTTTGTTATCAGTTAAACATTCAACAATAACAGCGGAACCACCTTGACCATACCCTTCATAAGTACAACTTTCATAGTTAACGCCTGATAATTCTCCTGCTGCTTTTTTGATACTTCTTTCAATTGTGTCGTTAGGCATATTGTTTTGTTTTGCCTTAGCAATTACATCTTTTAATTTTGGGTTAGATACAGGATCTGAACCACCAGCTTTTACAACAACGGCAATTTCTCTACCTATTTTTGTAAATATTTTTCCTCTTGCTGCATCACTTTTTCCCTTTCTTGCTTGTATATTGTGCCATTTTGAATGTCCAGACATAACATCTCCTTTTATTTGTTATATATCAATGTTTAATAACCATTTTCAATAAACTTATTTTATATTTTTTAGAAAATTTTGTCAAATAAAATAAATTATAATTTTATACATATTATAAAAATAAATATAAAAAATAATAGTATTTATAAACCTTTTTTTTAAATTTATTAAAATATGTTTTTGTTTATTTCATACATAATAATAGAACCACTGATAGCAACATTTAAACTTTCAACATCATTTTGCATAGGTATAGATATTGATTCTGAACATAAATTTCCTAATTCTTTAGAAACTCCATTTCCTTCGTTTCCAAGAATTAAACCTACCGCTTCATTAAAATTTTTTGTAAATATGTTTTTACCATCCATATCTGCTTTTATAAATTTAACATTTAATTTGTTAGAAATTTTAAGAAAGTCGTTTTTATTCATTGAATATATGTTGTTTTTAAATATTGTACCAGCACTACTTCTAATTAATTTTGAATTATTAATTTTAACACTATCTATTAAAAATACATTATTAAATCCAGAAGCTGTAGCACTTCTTATTAAAGTTCCAACATTTCCTGGGTCTTGTAAGTTATCTAAGATTAAAACATTACATTGAATATTAAAATCTATATTTTGTGTGTAATCTACTATACATACTACTCCTTGTGGTGTTTTACTATCTGATAATTGTTCTATAGTTTTATGTTCTACTAAATAATGAGGTATATTTTCATTCCAAATATATTTTTCTTCATTACTAACAAGAATTAATTTTGGAGATATACCTTGCGATATTGCATCATTTATTATTTTTACATTATCCAAAAAAAGCAAAGAACAATTATCTCGTTTTTGCTTTTTTAAATCTTTAATTAGATTATTAGATGCCTTAAGCATTATTTTACTTGTCCTACTAAAGATGCAAATGCTTCAGGTTCTCTTACTGCCATATCAGCAAGAACTTTTCTGTTAAGTTCGATTCCTTTATTTTTTAAACCTGATATGAATTTAGAATAAGAGATTCCATTTTGTCTGCAAGCAGCATTAATTCTAGTAATCCAAAGAGCTCTGAAATTTCTTTTCTTAAGTTTTCTTCCAATATAAGCATATTGTCCACTGCGCATAACTTGTTGTTTAGCAGTTCTATAGAGTTTTGATTTAGCTCCTCTATAACCTTTTGCACTTTTAAGTATTGAACGACGTTTTTTAACTGCGTTTACTGTTCTTTTAATTCTCATAAGTCCCCCTTTTATTTAGCCAAAAGGGTCTTAATGTTTTGTGTATTCTTTCCTGAAATATAAGATCCCTTTCTAAGTTTCTTTTTTACTGATTGTGATTTCTTTGTAAGGAAGTGTCCTTTTCCTGGTCTTGCAAATTTAACTTGTCCACTTGCTGTAAGTCTGAAGCGTTTTTTGCAACCACTATGTGTTTTTTGTTTTGGCATAATTATTCTCCTTTTATTTTGTCTTTTTTGGGCTTATAATAACAAAAATGTTTTTACCAAGAAGTTCAGGTTCTTTTTCAGTAGTTCCGTATTCTGAAAGTCTATTTGTAAATTCTTTTACTACTTCAATTGCTTTTTTTACATAAGCTTGTTCTCTACCTTTCATTCGTAAAGATACTTTAACCTTATTACCTTCTTTTAAAAATTTTATAGCACTAGAAATTCTATAAGCTATGTCATGTTCTTCTATTGTCATTGACAATCTTACTTCTTTTGTTTCTATTACTTTTTGAGATTTTTTCATCTCTTTTTCTTTTTTTAAAGCATCATATTTATATTTTCCGTAGTTAAGAAGTTTGCAAGTTGGTGGATTTGCACCGCCTGACATTTGCACAAGATCTAAACCTCTTTCGTCAGCAATAGAAAGTGCTTCATTTATTGAAACAATGCCTAATTGTTCCCCGTTTTCTCCGATTAAACGAACTTGTGATGCTTGAATTTGTTCGTTTATTAATAGTTCCTTAAAAATGATTATAATCCCCTTTTAATAAAAAATTTGGTAGAAAGCATAAAATTCCACCAAAAAACCTTCATAAAATAATTAAGTTTTTTAACCAAATCAAACTTATAGTCGATTGGTGAGAAGTGGAACTTCTTCTTTCACGCATATTAATATATCATAAATTAATTTGTTTGTCAACTATTTTATTTATATTTTAATTAAATATTTTTTACAAAAAATTATCAATTAAATTTGCTATTTTTAAAATTATTTTGTTAGCATTCTTCAATGCTTTTTCTTTCATTATTGCTTTAAAAAAAATACTTATTCCTGCTATTAAAGCTGAAACTGAAATTGATATTAAAAGAATTATGTTTTGATTATTCAAGTTACTTGTAAACGCAACCACAACACAAGCGCCACTAGCTCCACATAATGTACTACAAATATCTCCTACCACATCTGCACAAAATGAACACACTTTTTCTGAATGTTTACAAAGTTTAACTGCAGTATTAGCTCCCTTTACTTTATTTTTTTCTAGTTTTAAAAAATATTCTATTTCTGCAGATGCTGCTGCTATACCTATCATATCGAAAAATACAGATATAAAAATAAAAATTGTTATACATATAGAGGCTATTATTATTCCCATTTTGTTTAATAATGTTTGGCTTATAAAACCAAAAAATAATGATAAACAAATTGTAATGATAAACATTCTTATAGCCCAAATATATTTTTTTAATCCGTTATAATTTTGTATTGTAGCTTTATTGTATCTTTTCACAAAATAATATATGTTTTTTTATTTTGCTATATTCTTTAAACTCAAAATGTAATGTTATTCTTCTTCTAATTTTCCTAAAGATTCTTTAATTTGAAAAAGTTTTCCTTTAGTTTTATCTAATGTTGTGTAACAAAATTCAATAAGTTCTTTAGCTTCATTTATTAATAAGTTAACATCATCTAAAGTTACATTACCACTTTCTATTAGGTCAATGATTTCATATAATCTTTTGGTAGCAGACTCATATGTTTTATTTTTATTTTCCATTTTATTCCCCTTTTATTTGTTTTGCAATAATTTTTCCATCTTTAAAAATAATTTCAAATTCTTTATTTTTTTCCAACATGTTTTTATTTATAATTGGTTTGCTATTTTGTTCTATTTTTGTAAAGCCCATGTTTAGTATTTTATTAGGGTCTATTTTATCTAATGT
This sequence comes from uncultured Bacillota bacterium, assembly GCA_949289785.1. Lineage (GTDB taxonomy): Bacteria > Bacillota > Clostridia > Christensenellales > UBA1242 > Caccovivens. The sequence goes on from CASEOW010000035.1 coordinate 47,648, forward strand.
TGTCTCTATTAAACCTAAGTCATATTGTTTTGTGTTGATTATATTATCAAATGAAGTTAATATTTTATGTTTAATAAAAACAAAATTTTTTTCTTTTGATAATATGAAATTCTCATATAAAGATGTCAGTTTTAAACTTAAATTTTGTAATTGATTTTGATTTACTTGTAAAAATTTATTTATGCTTCTCTCAAAAACTTGTGATATTCCATTAATTTCTGCTTTTCTATCTTCCATATTGAATGTTAACAGTTCAGCTGCAGCAGAAGGTGTAGGTGCTCTCATATCACTAACAAAATCTATTATTGTAAAATCAGTTTCATGACCTACTGCAGAAATAATTGGCTTTTTGCAATTATAAGTGCTTCTAGCCACAATTTCAGTATTATACGCCCAAAGATCTTCTAAAGAACCTCCTCCTCTAGCAACTACAACAACATCTATATTTGGATATTCGCTAAACATATCTATAGCGTGTGCAATTTCATTTTCCGCACCATTTCCTTGAACTTTTGTATTATAAAGAACAATGTCAACAGTAGGGTTTCTTCTCCAAGCTATATTTTTAATATCTTGTATTACAGCTCCATCTTTTGAAGTAATTACTCCAATTCTATTAATTTTTTTTGGAATTTCTTTTTTATGTTTTTCATCAAACAATCCTTCATTTTGCAATGTTTCTTTTAATTTTAAAAATTTTTCAAAAAGTTCTCCTTGTCCAACTTTTTCAATATTATAAACATTAAAATTTAACTTCCCACCTTTTACATAATAATTGGGAGTTCCAACAATAATAATCTTATTTCCTTCGATTATTTGATTAATAAAATTAGGATAAAAGCATACACATGAAAGAGAAGCTGATTCATCTTTTAGTGAAAAATATATTACATTTCTTGAAACGCTTACACCAAAAACTTCCCCTACTACTGAGATATTGTGTAATAAGGTTTCTGATTCAAATATTTGCTTAATATATGTATTTAATTTTGAAACTGTAATTGCTTCCATAAATTACTCGATTTAATTTAATTTTAAATCTTTAACAATTGAGGAAAGAACTCCATTTATAAACTTTCCACTTTTTTCAGTTGAATATTTTTTAGCTAAATTTATTACTTCATTAATTATAATTTTGACAGGAGTTTTTAAATAAATTATTTCGCATATAGCTTCACTTATTAAAGCAAGGTCCACACGATATACTCTATCAATTTCATATCCTATAAGATGTGATTTTATAATTTGTTCAATATCATCTTTATGTGCTAAATAATTATTTATAATTTCCATTGCGAAAGTTTTATCTTCTTCTTTTTTTAATGATACAAAAAACTCTTCGTCAATATCTTTGTTACTGACGAAAAGTTTTTCAAATATTACTTGAAATGCAAGTTCTCTAGCATAAGCTCTCATTATTGCACCTGCTCATCACATTCCACATCAAGGACATGGACATTAATTTTTCCAGGTTTAATTCCTACCATAGAACTAAGCGAATTTTTAATGTTTTCTTGAACTCTGTAAGCAATATCTGGAACATTATAACCAATATATACTTTAATATAAACATCAACATTAAGAGTCCCATTAGTATCAAATTTTATACTTACACCCTCAGTTTTAGGTTTTACTATTTTTTTTAACAATGGTAAATAACTATTTGTTAAAGAATGAACTCCATTAATTTCTTTTGTAGCAAGGTTTATGATAGATAAAAGAATATCTCTGTCTATTTCCACCTTGCCAGTCTTTTGCAATGTCTTTTTTTGTTGCTGTGTCATTATCAACTCCTACTTTCTTAGTATAACACAGATTTAACATAATTTGCAATTATTCTACAGGAATAATTTTGATATTTTCAATTCCTATAGAAAATTGAGACTGAATAACTGATACAATTTGTGCTACTTGAGAATCTGTGAGCTGTGCAGCTTTTACTACAGCATTCACATTAGAATCTGACATTGTAACAACACAATCTTCAAATCCTTTAGATTTTATAAGACCTTCAATAACAAGTTCTTGCTCCATTTGTTCTACAAGTGCAAGTTTTGCGCTTTCTGCATTTTTTATTGCTTCTTCAGTTGAAGATTCATTAGCGATTATAGCATCATAATAAAGCATTTCTTGATCTCTAGTAGATTCTCTATCTGAACGATAAGTTTGGAAATAACTTGATGTGGTAGTAGTATTATCATTTTGACTTGATACTGAATTATTTAGCATAACATTCAAAAATCCTGTTACTCCAAGAAGCAAAACCATAACTGTTATAATAATTATTTTTGTTCTTTTTTTCATAAAAATCTCCTTTTATTTTCCACTTATAATATTTATCTTAGAGTTATCAATTTCTATCACAGTTTGAATTATAGAAAGAATATTCATTTTAACAAATGTATCATCAGCACCACTTGCAATTACAACTATTCCTTTAATTATTGGATAGATTTCTTCTAATAGTAAAGGTTGTCCATCAACCATTACAATAGTCTGAGATGTAATAGTTGAACCATTTGAAGTTGTTTTTATTTCTTCTTCTGTAGCGTAAATGTATTCAAACCCTTTTTCTAAAGTAATAGCAATTTCTACATCGCCCGCACCTTTAACTTTTGTTATTACATTTTCAAGTTTATTCTCAAGAAAAGCAACATATTCCATTGAGTTTGAGTATTCTTGAGATATATTGTCGTCATTTGTAGAAGAACTTGCACCTGTGTTTTTATTTGAAGAAATTAATGAAAAATATATAATACCTACAACCAAAGCTAGTCCAACTGCTAAATATATTTCAAAGTGCTTTATCTTTTTGATTTTGTCTAAGAACATTTTAAATTTAGTTTTAAAATTATCCATCATATAAGATTGCCTCCTCGTCTATATCTACAACAGTCATAATTATATTAGATATATCTTTCTTTATCTTCGTTATATTGTTATGCTCTGCATTTTCAGATATTACTAAATCAGATAAATCGACATAAATAGACTTAAATTGCATTGCATTATCAAAAATATCACAATTTAAATATACTGAAACATTTTTATATCCCCTTTCTTCTACTTTATTTTCTATTGTTTCTTTTATACCATTCATTTTGTCAATGTTGACTTGATAAAGATAATCACTATCTATTTCATATATTTCATTATTAAATATATTAGAGAAATCAAAATCCTTATTTAATAATTTTGGAATAGGCATAATTACTATTAAAATAACTAAAAAAGAAAGAACACCTTTTATATATCTATTCATTTGTCCGTTAGGTAATAAAAGTTCTATTATTACAGAGATACATATAATTCCTGCAATAGATAAAATCCAACCTGAAATTTGCTCCATATACGCTCCTTAGAATATATTGGCACTGCACATTACAAGTCCAATTATGATAAAATATACAAATGCTACACCAATAATTAAAGCTATTAAAAGTTGCATATTTTTTGAAATAGAAGATATAAAATTTGCTATTTGTTTACTTCCTAGTGGTTCAACTATAGCAGACACTAATTTAAGTGCTAACATGAAAATTATAAGTTGTAAAAGCGGAGTTATAATACTGGCTAATATTAAAAATAAACCACTTGCACCTACAGCGTTTTTAATTAAATTTGATGAAGCTAATATTACACTCATTCCATCACTAATATAAGAACCTAAAATAGGAACATAGGACTTTATAGCATATTTAGCAGTTTTAATTGAAATACCGTCTATTGAACCAGCAGTAATTCCTTGAATAGATAGAAAAGCCGTAAATATTGTAAATATTAACCCTGTTATCCATTTAAAAAAACTATTAAAAAATGATGTAAATTTATCTAGTTTTATTGTATTTGATAAATTAGACACTACACTAAAGACTACTGAAAATATGAAAATTGGAAGAAGAATATAAGTGAAAATATTAATAATAATACTGGATAAAAGTGCCATTGCTGGTTGATAAACACCTACTGAAACGGTTCCGCCTATAGCAGTTAATAATGTCAATAATAACGGAAATATTGCATCCATTTGGTTTTTAAGATTAAAAAGAGTATTGGTTGTTGTTGTAATCATTTTTATTGTCATAGATAAAACTAATACAACTATAACTCCATAAGTTACGAAATGTATCAAATTCGATATACTTTTTTCGTTGTTTGAAGGTTTTAATCCTTGCATTAAATTTGCTAGCAATGAAACTGCTATTATAATTGAGATAAAAGGTAATATATTTAGAATATTATCAAAAAGAATTTCAATAATGTTAAGCCAAAGATTTTCTGAAGAACCTAAATTACCACTCAACAAATCTTTAACTTTTTCAATAAAACTTTCATTTCCAAATAAATCCAATTCCCCACTTGTTAATGCATTTAGTAAATCTTCTAATGAAGAAAAATCAAGATAATCTAATTGGTGGTCTATTTCATCGGAAATTTCTTGCTGAATTTCATCATTGTTTTTTATTTCTTCAGCTTTAGCAATATTTTGAAAACTAGGATAAAATATTGTTATGAAAAACATACAAATTACAACTATAAAAAAATGTTTATTTTTAATTTTTTTTGAATATGATTTATAATTTTTCATGGCAACAACTCCATGATTATATTAAGAATACTGGTTATTATTGGCAAAGCCATAACCATTATAACAATTTTTCCTCCTAGTAAAACTTTATCCCCTAAACTTGAATTTCCAGTATCAGAACATATACTTGCTGTGAATTCTACTAAGTAACCTATACCGATTATTTTTAATAAGATAGTATATAAACTAGAATTAATTCCACTGATACCTATTATATTTTTTATTACATTGAAAACATCGGTAAGGTAATTAATGATTAAAAAAACAATTATTAACCCACCGACAATTCCAATTATAATAGCAAAATCTGCTTTTATAGGTTTAATTATTAAAGTTGCAAAACAACTTATAAGCCCTATAGCAATAATTTTAAAAATGATATCCATTATACCTCATACTAAAAATTAAACAATGTTTTCAAACTGCTAAATAAATCTCCTATTAAATTTAATACCATTAAAAGTACAATTATTAATCCTGCCAAAGTAGCAAGTGTAGAGATTTCATCTTTTCCTGTTTGTTTAAGGACTTGTCCAATTATTGCAGTAAGAATGCCTATAGCTGCAATTTTGAAAATGATATCTACATCCATAATACCTCTCTTTTTTTATATAAACAAAACCACTAACATCAGCCCCGAAATAATTCCTAATTTGATTGATAGTGAACCATATTTTTTTTGTTCTAATGATGAAGTTTGTGAAAAACTTTCAAATCTTGTTTGAAAATTTTTTATTTCTTTAGATTGACTTTCAACATCACTTCTGCCTAAAGTCCTAAAAAAATTATAAATCAAATCTTTTTCATCATCTTTTATAAAATTAATGTTTTTAAATAAAGATTCTTTATCTAATGGTGTCTCTTTATCTAAAAAAGATATGAAATTTTTATCAATTCCTTTTAAATCTCTTTTGTAATTTTCATCTATAGCTTCAAAAATAGATTTCATTTTTTGTCTGGAATAATTAATTTCAATATCAAATTTTTGACAAAGATATATTAATGCTTTAAAAAAATTATCTCTTATTTTATATTTTCTAGAAAATAAATATCCTATATAAATACAAACACATAGTAATAAAATTAATAAAAAATATTTCATAAAATCTCCTTTTAAGAAAGAACTCTAGAAAAGTGTTCGTTATAAATTCCTTCTATTGTTCCGGGACCATTTCTCATTGATAAAAGAACATATCTTTGAAATACTTTGTCTAAAATTAAAGGTTTAAAAAACGGCTTTTTATTGAGATTTTCTATACTATCACTATGAATAGAAGCTAAGATTTTTACACCACTATTGACAGCATATAAAACTGCGTCTATGTCTTCTTTTTGACCAAGTTCGTCAGTAACAATAATGTTTGGACTTAAAGCGCGTATTCCATTTTCAAATCCTACAGATTTTTTTGCAAAAGATATTTTATCACTAAAATTTCCTAAACAACCATCTTCTCCAATATCTAACTCCCCCCTTTCGTCAAGAACTAAAATATTATAAGCATAGTTTCTTTCAGATAGTTGATAAATAAAATCTCGCAAAAAAGTTGTTTTTCCTGCTCCTGGTGGAGAAACAACTAAAGTGTTATAGATGCTATTAGTATTCACTATAAAATCAAAAGCTGATAAAGAACAGTTTTTAATTTCATGTGGTAATCTAATATTAACGCTTGAATAATTAGTCATAGTCTTTATTAAGCCATTTTCTTCAATCAAATCACCTCCTAGTCCAAGCCTTATACCACCCTCAGTAATTATAAAACCTTTTTTTATTTGTTCATTTACAGAATATAAAGAACATTCACTTGCTCTAAAAATAATATCTTCTATCATGATTTTGCTAGAAATTAATGCATCTTTTAGATTTGCAGTAATTCCATTATTTCCAAGAAAAATTCTTCTACTTCCTATTTGCAAAACAATAGGTTTGTTTGCTCGAAGTCTAATTTCATTAATTGAGTTAAAATTAACTTTATATTTAAGTATATTATAAATATCATTTGGCAAAATTTTTTCTAACATAAATTTATCCTTTGCAATAATCTATGTGTTTCAATTTTTATAATTTCAGATTTGACAACATAAGCTAAAAAATGACTTTTTATTTATAAAAAAACACTCGCATTTTGAGTGTTTATAACTATATCAAATTTAAAAATAAGTTTAAATATAAAAAATAAAATAAAATAAAAAAGAGTGATTATTTCACTCTTTCCATATAACTTCCATCTCTAGTATCAATTCTGATTTTATCACCTACATTGATAAATAATGGAACATTCAAAACATATCCTGTTTCAACTTTAGCAGGTTTATTTGAAGATTTAGCTGTATCACCTTGAACTCCTGGTTCGCAATCTACAACTTCAAGTTCAACAAAAGTTGGAGGATAAACTGAGAATGGATTTCCTTTGTAGAAATACATTGTGCAATTTTCATTTTCCTTTACAAAATTCAAAGCGTCTTCAACACTATCTCTATTTAATGGAATTTGATCATAAGTTTCAGTATCCATAAAATAGTAAATTTCTCCATCATTGTAAAGATAAGTCATTTCTTTCTTTTCAATTATTGCAATTGGGAATTTATCAGATGGATTAAAAGTTGTTTCTTTTACTTGACCAGTCATAACATTTTTTAATTTAGCTCTTACAAAAGGAGAGCCTTTTCCTGGTTTAACATGTAAAAAATCAACTACTGAATAAACTGCACCATCCATTTCAAAAGTAGTTCCTTTTCTAAAATCTCCTGCAAATACCATAACTTTCTCCTTATAATTGTTTATTTTTTGTAGTTTTATGTAAACATTATTAAATTTAACTTTTGAAATATTTGATTTATAAATTATAATAACAATTAAAATAATTTTTTTAAAAATAGATATAAGTTAAAAAGAATTTATTAATTACATAAATACTAAAATCTATAATATTTTAACATACATATTAGTTTTTGTCTAGTATTTTTTTATAGATTTTTTTCATTATTAAAGCATCATGAGGCATTTTCGTTGCAGACTCACAAATAATTCTAGGTGATAAATTATAGTCAATTAATACTTCGGCAAGATTATCAAATTCGGGTCCAAAAATAGTATCATCATAATTTAAATGTTTAATTTCTCCTTTTGGTCCAAATTGTATTTTGGAAAAATGAATATGACAATTGTTAGTCTTATCAAACCCTAAATTTTCAATTGAATAATCAAATATTTTTTTAAAATCATCTTTTGATTTTAAATTTCCTTGTAATAAAGAATTAATATGACCAAAATCAAAAGTAGGAACTAAAATTTTACTTGTCTTACATAAATCAATAACTTCTTGATATGTTCCTATTTGCATAGTTTTGCCCATAGTTTCTGGACATAAATATTGATTATCCTTTAAAAGATTTTCATTTTCTATACTTGAAAAGAAATCTAAAAATCTGTCTTTAGTAAGTTTTAACGCTTCATCTCTTGTTAATTTACCACAAGATGCTGAATGAAAAACTAAGTGATCAGCTTCAAAAGCATTTAAAAATTTTATACCAGTATAAATGTATCCTTTTGTTTTATTATACATTTCTTCGTCAGGATTAGCAAAATTGATATAAAATGGTGCATGTAGTGATACTTTTATATTTGCTTCTTTAAATAATTGACCGGCAGTTTTAGCAGTTTCACTACTCATTTGATATCCATGCCCAAAAGAATATTCATAAGCATCAAGACCTTTGTTTTTTATCCAATTAGGAACTTCTAATATAGATTTATGTCCTTCTTGATAAAATTCATCACTACAACCCGATGGACCAAATAAAACCATAATTCTCCTTAATAAAATAGTTTAATTAATTTAGAAACTAAATTTTTTTAAATTAAATTAATCTTAAAGATAATTTTAAATATCCATTTTCAATTATCCCTATGCCTAAAAATTGATTTAAACTATTATATATTCTATATTTATTTTCGCTTTTTTCGACTTTTATTTTTTGCCCATTTAATAATTTATCATCTTCATTTATATTTAATTTGTCGTAATTAAATAAATTATCTAAAGAGATAATTTTAAAATTTCCATTTTTTACATCTTGAATAGAAAAACTATCTTTTAAATCGAAATCTCCACATCTTGTGCGTAATATATCTTGCATAATACCATAAGTTCCTAAAGCATTTGCAATATCTCTACATAAAGACCTAATGTATGTTCCACTTGAACAATGAACTTTTAATAAAAAAGCGTTACTTTCAATTTGTTCAAGAACTTCAATATCAAAAATCTCTATTAGTTTTGGTTTTAATATTACATCTTCTCCGTTTCTGGCAAGTTCATAAGCTTTTTTTCCTTTAATTTTTTTAGCAGAATAAATAGGTGGAAGTTGTTCCATTTTTCCTATAAATTTTTTACATACTTCAATTAAATCTTTTTTAGATACTTGAACATCGTTATAGTTTGTAATTACACCTTCTCTATCTAATGTGTCAGATGTAACACCAAATTTAAAAGTAGTTAAGTATATTTTATCTTTGTTTAGAAAATAATCAAAAAGTTTAGTTCCTTTACCTAATGTAATAGGTAAAAGTCCTCTACCTAAAACATCTAGTGTTCCTAAATGACCCGCTTTGCTTGCTCCTAAAACATGTTTAACTTTATTAACGACTGAGTTTGAAGATATTCCACTTTCTTTATTAATTAATATAATACCATTGATTTCCATATTCTATCTATTATCCTTAATAGCTTTTAACACCATTTCTTTTACATTATCAATATCATTATTAAATATTTTAGCTCCTGAAGCACAAATGTGTCCACCACCGCCTAAAGTATTTGCAATTTTTCTAACATCATGCCCTGCTTTTGAACGAAAAGATATTTCAAAATATCCTTCTTTGCTTTCCACAATAGAAAAGCTTATATTGATATTTTCAAAAGATATTAACTCACTGCTAAAACCACTACAATCGTTTTTATCACCATTTAATATTTCTAATTGTTGTTTATTGATAAGACAGTAAGCTATATCATCTTCTTCCTTATAATTAGATAATAAATACTTTTTAAATGCAATTCCTTTTCTTGTTTTAGTTCTATAAAGCTTTTCATTAATATAAGATAAGTTTGCCCCATATTCACTTAAATTTTGAGCTACATAAAAAGAAAATGAATTTGTATTTGTATTTACAAAAGAATTAGTATCTGAAGAAAGCCCAGTATATAAAAATGAAGCGATTTCTTTAGTTATTTTAAAATTACAATATTTTAAAATAATAAAAATCATTTCACAAGATGAACTAAAATCAGTATTTATAAAATTAAAGCTACCTTTTAAATCAATGTTTTGATGATGGTCTATTATTATCTTATTTTCTTCATTAAAGTTTTTGACAAAATCACCAAAATCACCTAACCTATTTATTGAAGGTGTATCTGTCGTGATAACTAAATCAAAATTTAGATTACTTATTGTTTCTTTGCAAATTTCTTTTTCATCAAAAAGTAACTTTTGCTTATACGTTAATTCATCAGTTACAAATAGTTGAACTTTTTTACCTTGATTTCTTAATGCATAAAGCAAAGCGTAAGTTGAACCTAAAGCATCAAAATCAGGATTTAAATGTGTAAATAAAGCTACATTATTAGATTTTTTAATTTTATTTTTTATTTGTTTAAATAATTTATTCATCTATATCCTCATCTTTTGGAATATTTAAATTTTTCAATATTTCATTAATTCTAACAGTTGCATTAGTTCCTTTATCTATTTCAAAATGCAATTTAGGAACACTAGGCATCTTTACTAATATTGCAAGTTCGCGTTTAATAAATCCCTCAGCATCTTGTAAAATTTTTATATTTTTTTCTAATTCTTCTGAATTTTCACTATCTAATGCTATTTTAATTTTACAATGTTTAAAATCCTTTGTAATATTAACTTCACTCACGTAAAGCAAAGGATTTAAATGAGGATTGTTCATTTTAGTTTGTATTATAAGTGATAAACATCTTTGAATTTCACTATTTGCTCTTTCAAATCTTAATGACATAATAAATTTCTCCTTTTATAATACTTATAATTTACGATAATAAAATTTATATAATAATTAAATAAAGGAAAGTTAATACTTTCCTTTATATTATACAATATTTGAATTTTAAATCAAAATAAATTTATCTTTTAACAACTTCTTTTGAATAGAATTCTATTGTATCTCCTTCTTTAAAATCAATATTATCTCTAAGTTTAATACCGCATTCAAAACCTTTTACAACTTCAGATTTTTCATCTTTTACTATTTTTAAAGATTCAATGCTACTCTGTCCTATTTCTTCACCATTGCGTTTTACATATGCTATAGCATTTCTAGTAGCTTTACCTTCTTTTATATAACATCCAGCAACTTTTCCGGCACTAGACAATTTAAATACCATTCTAATTTCTGCATAACCAATATAAACTTCTTCATATTTAATGCTTAACATTCCATTAATAGCATTTGTGATATCATCTACAACTTCATAAATAATTTTATATTCTTTAATTTCTACTTTTGTCTTTTCAGCTAATATTTTGGCTTTAGCTACAGGTTTTTGATTAAAACAAATTATAATAGAATCTGTTGTTTTAGCAAGGTCTACATCACTTTCAGTAACAGCACCTGCTCCACTATGAACGATATTTACTTTAGCCTCTTCATTTTTAATGCCAATAAGAACATTTTTTAATGCTTCAACAGAACCCATTGTGTCAGCTTTGATTATAATATTTAAGTTTTTAAGTGAACCTTCTTGTACCCTATTCATAAATGTATCTAAAGTTACACCAGAAGATTGAGTTGCTCTTTGTTTCTTAATATTAGTTATTCTTTCTTGAATTACTTGTTTTGAAAGTGATTCAGCAACAGCATAAACTTGGTCTCCTGCACTTGGTACATCATTTAAACCTAAAATTTCAACAGGAGTAGATGGAGGAGCGAATTTGACAGGTTTTCCTTTATCGTTAAACATTGCTCTTACTTTTCCATAAGTCAAGCCTGACATGATAGAATCGCCAACATGTAAAGTGCCATTTTGCACTATTATAGAAGCGACAGCTCCACGATTTTTATCAAGTTCAGCTTCAATAACAACTCCAGTAGCCATTTTATCATTATTTGCTTTTAAATCAAGCATTTCGCTAACTAATAATATAGCTTGTTTCAAATCGTCTAATCCTGTTCCTTTTTTTGCAGATATAGGAACGCATATAGCATCTCCACCCCATTCTTCAGGTAATACATTATGTTCTGCTAATTGTTGCTTAATTCTATCTGGATTAGCTTCTGGTTTATCCATTTTGTTTATAGCTACAATAATAGGAACATTTGCAGCTTTAATATGGTTTATCGCTTCAATAGTTTGTGGCATTACACCATCATCTGCAGCAACAATTAAAATTGCTATATCAGTAGCTTTAGCTCCTCTAGCTCTCATTTGTGTAAATGCTGCATGTCCAGGAGTATCAATAAATGTTATTTTTTCACCATTAAATTCTATTTGATAAGCACCTATGCTTTGAGTGATACCACCTGCTTCTCCAGCAACAACATTAGTTTTTCTAAATGCATCAAGAAGAGAAGTTTTACCATGGTCTACATGTCCCATAACAGCAACTATAGGAGGTCTTTTTGTAAGTTTACTTGCATCATCTTCTTCATTAGCAGATTCAAGTAATTTTTCTTCAAATGATTTATCTAATTTTAATTCAAGAGTAATACCAAAGTCACTTGCAACAAGTTCTGCAGTTTCAAAATCTATATTTGAATTTATTGTAGCCATAATTCCAAGAAGCATTAGTTTTTTAACAATTTCTGTAACTGGTTTTCCAATCTTTTCACTAAAATCTTTGACAGTAATTTCTTTTGCAGTAATTGTTGCATGAGTTATAGTTATAATATTTTTTTCAACTACTTCTTTTTTCTTTTTTACACTTTTTTTGGATCCAAAAGAAATTTCTTCATATCCATTTTCATCTTCTATGAATATATTATTTTTTCTTTGTTCATCTCTTTTTTTACCTTGAGATTTTCTTTCATCATTATTATTAGAATGTTTTTGAGCAAACTTAGCTTTATTGGCAAAACTTTTTTCAGACTTAAAATCTATTTCAGGCAAATCGTTTGAAACAAATGATTTAAAACTATTAGCTTTTGAAGATATAAAATTAGTTCCTGGCTTTTTATTAAATTGATTGTTATTTTTATTTTGATTAAATTTATTAAAATCTTTTTTATCCTTATTGAAACCAGTACGATTTTTATCAAAAGGTTTATTAAAATTATTCTGTCTGTTATAACCGTTTCCTGAAGTATTTTTTTGATTATAAATATTTCCGGCAGATTGTTTGTCGTTAAAAGTTTTCTTATTATCAAAACTTTCATTTTTTTTAATTTCAACAGTTTTTGGATTTTCGTTTTTTATAATATTTTCAGGTTCTTTAACTGTTGTTTCTATCTTTTTATTTTGTAACTCTTTTTTCTGTTGTATAATTTGATTAGAAAAAACATCAACTTTTGATTTTGAAATTTTGATTTCTTTTAAAAGTTGTGATATTTCACCTAATTTTTGTAAATCATGTATCTTTTTTAAATTCTGTAAAGTTTGATTTGCCAAGTTTTGCTCCTTTTATTCTACTATTATATTATATATAATATCACTTAAATTCTTATTTTTCAAGGCTATTATTTTACAATTATTTATTTTTATATATTCATTTAAATTTTTTAATTCAAGTGTTCTAATATTATTGTTTACTAGATTGTTAATTATTTTACAAGTATTTTTTTTTATGTCATCATCATATAAAACAAGATAAATTTTACGATTATGTTGTAAAGCTTTTGAAATATTTTCGCCCCCTACAATTACATAACCTGCTTTTATAGCTATGTTTAAATAGCCTAAAAGTTTATTTTTGTCCAAGAATATTCTCCTTTATTTCTTCGTATATTTTTTCATCGATTTGTGTCTTAAAAGTTTTGTTTAAAATTTTATTTTTACAGAGTTTATTTAGACACTCTTCATTAGAACAAATATAAGCTCCTCTTCCATTTTTTTTACCTGTTTTGTCATAAAAAATGTTTCCATCTTTATCCTTAACTATACGATTAAGTTGTTTTTTATCATACATATTTCTACAAATAATACACATTCTTAATCTTTCCATATAAATCCTTTTATTTAATTAATTTTCTTCGTCATCTATAGGTGTTATATCTTCTAAATCGTTGAAACCTGCGAAAGCATCTTCATCGTTAAGTTCAGTAAGCTCATATTCAGTTTGATTAGAATCGCTATTTTGAATAGAACTAGCAGGTTTAACTTCTATTTTCCAACCAGTAAGTCTAGCAGCAAGACGAACATTTTGACCATTTTTACCAATAGCAAGAGATAATTTATCATCAGGTACTATAACTCTAGAAGAGTGTAAACTTTCGTTTGTTTCTACACTTATAACAGTTGCAGGACTGAGAGATTTAGCTATATATTCAAGAGGATCATCACTATATTCAATTAAATCTATTTTTTCTCCATTTAATTCTGAAGTTATAGTATCAATTCTTTGACCATGGAAGCCAACACATGTTCCAATTGGATCAATATTTGCTTTTTCTGTATAAACAGCAACTTTTGTTCTATTGCCTGGGTCACGAGAAATATTTTTTATTTTAATATCTCCTGAAGTTATTTCTGGAATTTCCAATTCAAATAATTTTCTCACAAAACCAATGTTACTTCTTGTAACTTGAACTTGAGTTCCTTTAAATGAATCTTTTATTTTTTTGACATAAACCTTAACTCTGTCTCCAATATTATATTTTTCGCCTGGAATTTGATCTGAAGGAAGCATAACTCCTTCAGTATGAGTATTTGAAAGTTGTAAATATATTGTGCCGTTGTCTATTCTTTTAACGATAGTAGTTAAGATTTCATCCTCTTTTTCAGATAATTCATTAAGAGCCATTTGTCTTTCCATTTCTTTGAGTTTTTGCATAACTACTTGTTTAGCAGTTTGAGCAGCAATTCTACCAAAATCTTTAGTAGACTCTTCAGTTTGGACAATATCACCAATATCGTAAGATTTTTTTATTAATCTTGCTTCTGAAAGTGAAATTTCTTTATCTGGATCTTGCACTTGATCTACAACTGTTTTGTAAGAAAAAATTCTAATAGTTGCTTTTTCTGGATTTAATTTAACCATTGCACTCTTAGCTTCTCCATACATTTTTTTATAAGCTGAAGTTAATGCAGTTTCTAAAGTAGCTATAAAAGTTTCTTTATTAATTTTCTTTTCATTTTCTAAATCTTCAAGTGCTTGAAAAAAATCTTTATTTATCATTTTAAAATCTCCTTAAAATTTAATAATTGGCACAATATGTGCTATTTTATCTTTTTCAATAATTAAAGGTTCCCCTTTATATATAATAGTAACTGTTTTTTCATCAAAATTTTCTAAAACGCCTTCAAATTTTTTAATTCCATTTATTTTTGAAAACAATGTTATAGAAATTTCTTTTCCCAGATTTCTATTATAATCCCTGATAGTTTTTAAAGGTCTATCTATACCAGGTGAACTTATACTCAAGATATAAGGTTGATCATCTGTAGGATTTAATTGTTCTATCAATTCATCTATTTCTTTTGATACTTTTTCACAATCCTCAATTTGAATTCCTTGATCATTGTCTATATAAAAAACCAAATTCATACCATCTGATTTTTTACTGTATTCAATATCAACAACATCATATCCCATTTGTTCAATAATAGGAACTACTTTTTCTTGGCATAAAGTTTTTACTTTTCCAGCCATTAATTTCCCCCTTTTACGAAGTAGGGAGCGAACAATTTCTGCTCGCTCCCACTCTAAGTCATATTTATTATAACAAATGTTATAAATTAAATCAAGTATTTTAAAAAAAATGTTAAAAATAATTGAAATTTTTATAAATAAAATTAAGTTTGATTTAAATATTTTATTAAAAATATAGAAAGTTAATTGGTTTTTATTTTGTGTAATTCAAGTAGAACTTTGGCAGTAGCTTCAGCATCATTGTATGCCCTATGTGCATCTAAAAGATTTATTCCAAGAGCTTTAGTTACTGTAATTAATTTAAAATTTTTAACTCTCAAATTTGATTGTCTAACAACAATCATAGTATCTATTATTTCGTTTTCAAACTTTATGCCTATTTTAGAAGCAACTTTATTTAAAAATTTCATATCAAATCCAATTATATTATAACCACTTATAATACAATCTTGAGACCAATTATAAAAATCGACTATAACATCTTCAATTTTAGGAGCAAATTCAACCATTTCATTTGTTATATTGTTTATTTTTTGAACATCTATTGGAATAGGATATTTAGGTTTAGAAAATGAAGAAAAGCGTTCAATTATTTTACCATTTTCAATTTTTACTGCACCTATTTCTATAATCTCACTATTTTCAAAATCAAGCCCGGTTGTTTCAAGGTCAAAAACTACAAATTTATTATTCATAATAAATTCATCATATTGATTTTTAATCTCAAATAAATTTGATTGAGAATTTTGACTAATCTTTTCCGGAAAAACTATTTGTTTATGTGATTTTAAAAAATCATCATCTTTAGATAAATTTTCATTTAAAGTTATAGGACTGGCAAGTGTTATCTTTTTTACATAATAAGTAAGTTTATTGTTAAGCCCTATATTTATATCTCCTAACATCAGTAAATAATTTTCATTTTCAAGTGATTCCATTGCTTTTTCATGAGTTTTAGGACAAAAATAGACACATTCAATAACTCCAGTAACATCTTTTAAATTAAAAGTATATAAACTCTTTTCTTTTCCAGCATTTTTACCTTTTTTAATAATAAATTTCTTTTGGTTTATATTATCAATAAATCCTGATAAGATGACTGAAAGTTTAGGTTTCTTATTGTTTTTTATAAATTCTGGTTTAGGAATTATATTATCTCCTATTAATTTTTTTTCTACAATAACATCATATCTTTGTGTTTTAGTTTTTGTTGTAATTATATCTTCAGCAACTATTTCTTGTGGTAATTTTTCTTCATTTTCAATTAAGTTAATATTAAAAATTGCAATGTACAGTTTTTGAAGATATTCTTTAAGACTCGTAATTAAATCTTTTTCATCTAAAAGAGATAAAACATCTTGATTTAATTTAATTTCGATATCAACATTTTGATCATGATAAGTCGAAGAAATATTATCTTCATTTAAATAAGGTAAAAGTGCCTTTTTATTTTCTAAAAAATATCTAATAATGTCATTTTTAATTAATTTTTCATCAAGAAAACTTTTTTTATATTTTATTTTTAATTCTGCATTTAAAGAAAAAAACTTTTGAATAAATTGTTGAATTTCTAATCTATCGCTTTGATTCATTTCTTCTATTTGATAAGGATATAAAAAAGTAATTTGACAAAGCATTATATTTTTATCATAAACAATTTCCAAAAGTTTTAAATATTCATATTTATTATTAAAGTTTTTATTTAATTTTTCTATCAATGATTCCATAAAGTTATTTTATAATAGAAAATGTAAAATGTCAATCAGAATTACGGCTCCAAATAAAACAATCAAACCTATTGTATGAATCATATTTTCAGTTTCTCTTTTTATAGGTTTTTTTCTTATAGCTTCGATTGATGTAAACAAAACATGTGCTCCATCTAAAGCTGGAATTGGCAAAATATTGAAAACAGCTAAATTGGCACTTATTAAAGGTATTAGAAGTAATAAATTAGATAAACTAGCTTGAGTGAAAGAAGCTATAGTTGCAATTGTGGTAACAGGTCCACCTATAGAAGAAATTGGAAGTTGAAAAGTAATTAATAAAAATAAACTCTTTAAAACAATCCAAGCAAGACCAAAAGAAAATGGTACAGCTCTTTCGAGAGCTTCACCGAAAGTATGAACATAAGCTTTAACATTCACATCCCAAAAATATTGATATTCAGTAATGATTTCACCTTCATTATTATAAACAGGTTCTCCGTTTTCGTATTTTTCAACTAATACTTGTGCAAAACCTAATTGAACTTCCTTATATTCGCCATCTCTTCTCACAATTGCAGAAATTGTTGGATAATTTAAAAAAGCTTCTTTTTCGTCAATAGAAGAGTCTTTTTTTATCTCGTCAATATATGCTTTAAATTCATCTGCATTTTGATTAACTATGTCATTATAATTTGCTCCATAAGCAAAATCAATTTTTTGTCCATCAATTGAGATAATAACATCACCAGATTGAAGTTTATCATCATTACTTACATTTGTAAGATAACTTCCTTCTACAATGTGTTCTACATTTTGTGAATTTAGTTGAGTATATTCTACAAATTGTGGTATATCATAACCTATAGTACAAAGTAATACAAGTGAAGTAACTACTGCAAAAGCAAAATTAAAAGATACGCCAGCAAGAAAAACTAAAATTCTTTTCCAAGGTTTTTGATTTACAAAAGAATCTTTATCTTTTTCATCACCATCTTCTCCAGCAAAGGCACAATATCCTCCTAAAGGAAATATTCTTAATGAAATTAATTCTCCCCTTTTATTTTTACGAGAAAAAAGAGCTTTACCAAAGCCTACAGAAAATTCTGTAATTTTAAAATTTAACATTCTTCCAACAATATAATGTCCAAATTCGTGAACAAGAACCATTAAAAGCAATACAACAATAGCTAAAATTATATAAAGAACAATCATTAATTCTCCTATTTTTATTATATTTTATATTAAATATTTTATAACTATCATTAACAATATTATTTAAATAATAAAAAAATCAATAAAAACGGAAAAATTTTGATTTAAAATAATTTTTCCGTTCGTTAATATTTTTCGTTAAATTATTGTAAAAAGTATACTAAATGCTATAAATAAGTATGGTGCCAAGAAAATGTATGAATCAAATCTATCTAACATACCACCATGTCCAGGAAAAATAGCCCCTGAATCTTTGATTTTCGCACTTCTTTTAAGATAACTTTCAAATAAATCTCCTAATTGAGATATTACACTTCCAATTGCAGATATTACTATTATTCTCCAAATATTTATTCCTGAGATTGAAAGTTGTGAAGCCATAGCTGGTATTGAATTAAAAATACAAATCACTACAACAGAAAGCAATACACACCATAATAGCCCACCAACAGCTCCAGCAATTGTTTTGTTAGGACTTATTTTAGGAGCAAGTTTTTTGCCACCTATTAGACCACCCATTAAATAAGCAAAAGTATCAGTAAATATTGGTATCAAAAATGCGAATAATAGTACAACTAAAGAAATTAAACCATTTCCTTGAGATATTTTGCTAAAAGATGTTGTCATGTCTTCAAAATGATTAATTAAAACTAAAAATGAAAGCAAAAATGCAGGATATATAAATACTAATGTATTGTTTAAAGATTTCAAAAATGAAAATTTAAAAATACCAACATGCTTGTCCATATTTATAGTTTTAGACTCAATTTTTGTATTTTTTCTATTAACTAAAGTTATTAAAAATGTAATTAAAAAGAAAAGAATAATGCTTGCTACCATCATAACAATAGTATAAATAATTCCTATTTGACTATCAAAATTTATACAAATCAACAATATTAACATTAAGAATGCTGGAAATATTACAGAAAGTAACTTATTATTATATTTTCCAGTTTTTCCAAATATTTTAGAAGCTTCATAACTTGAAATACAGGTAATTAAAAGTATTAAAGCATCAAAAAAATAATTGCTTACATAAAATTTTAATATAAAAGCTAATATCAACACTAAAACTATGCCTATAGAAGTAAAAAATCTCGTTTTCACTTTAATCCTCCATATCTTCTATTTCTTTTTTCATATTCTTTTAAACATTTTATTAAATCTTTTTCTTTAAAATCAGGCCAAAAAAGTTTTGGAAAATATAATTCACTATATGCCATTTGATAAAGCATGAAATTTGATATTCTCATTTCTCCACTTGTTCGAATAATAAAATCTGGTTGAGGTATTTGTTTAGTATCTAAAGCATTTAAAAGCATTTTTTCATCAATTCTTTTAATACCTTTTTCTATTAAAGAATTTACTGCCCTAACAATATCATCTCTTCCACCATAATTTAAAGCAAAAATAACTGTTAGTCCATCAAAATTTTTTGTTTTATCTTTTAAATCATAAAGAGCCTTTTGTAAATCTTTAGGAAAAGGATCTAAAACTCCAATAGAATCAATTTTAATTTTATTTTTAATAAAAACATTATCTTCTTTATTCAAATAATCACGAAGTAAATCAAAAATACCATTAATTTCTTCATCACTTCTTTTCCAGTTTTCTGTAGAAAAAGCAAAAAATGAGCAAAATTTAATTTTGTATTTTTGACAAGCAAGAACTGTGCGTTCAATAGCTTTAATTCCCTCTTTATGACCTAAATTTCTTTGTAAACCTCTTAAAGTTGCCCAACGACCATTTCCGTCCATAATTATTCCAATATGATTTGGTAATTTTTTAAAAATTTTCTGCATAACAATCCTCTATTTTATCAAAACCTATAGAAATAATTATGATTATAATTTAGATTTTGACAATTATACTTCCATAATTTCTTTTTCTTTAGTTTTATAATTGTCTTCTATCTTATCACAAGCATTATCAATTGCTTTTTGTATATCTTCACTATATCCGTTTTTTTCATCTTCAGAAATTTCGCTGTTTTTTTCTAAGTCTTTTATCATTTCCATAGCATCTCTTCTTGCATTTCTAACTGCAATTTTGCTATCTTCAGCAATTTTTTTAATTGACTTAACAATTTCAAGACGCCTTTGTTCAGTTAACATAGGAAAGATTAATCTAATTACTTTTCCATCTTCATTAGGTGTAACACCTAAGTCAGCTTGACTAATAGCTTTAGAAATATTTTTTACTTGACTTTGATCCCAAACTGAAATAGCAAGAATTCTAGCTTCTGGAACAGTTATACTAGCCATGTTTTTTATAGGCGTAGGAACTCCATAATAATCTACATATACTTTGTCAAGAATATGAGGATTAGCACGACCTGCTCTTATAACTAAATATTCATTTAATTGATGATTTATAGCCTTTTCAATTTCATTGTCAAGTTCTAACATTATATCTTCAATCATTTCACTCATAAAAATCTCCTCTAGATTGTATTTTACAATAATCTAAAAAAAAATGCAAATGATTTATATAAATATTAAATTATAAAGATATAAAAAAAAGAAGAAATAAATATAAATTATTTCTTCTTTTGAAAAGTTGACTTAAATTAAAAGTAGTTATTTAATTTTTATTTGATAACCATTTTTCTAAAGTACCGCTATTTAATTCTTCATAAGGATACCAAGCAATAGCTATAGGAATTGGATAAGATAAATTTTCAATATAACACCAACCAGAATAATCATTAAAATTGATTTTTCCTTTTTCACCTGTATTTAATTGATATAAGCAATTCTTAATGGTTTCTGAATTTCCTATTACACTTGTATTAACATTTATTGCAAGACAATTATTAATTTGCCCACCATTTCCTACAATACTTCCTTTAGTTGTTCCATTTACCGTTCCAGAAACAATACAATTTTCTATTATTGAAGTTGAATTTGCATTACCAGCAATTATTCCTGCTGTTTCACCATTTATAGTTGCATTTTCAATTATTAAATTTTTTATTGTTCCTCCACTTATATTAGCAAATAAGCCAGCATAATTATTTATATAATTAGAATATTCATTTAATTCATCACTAGTAGTGAGATTTGTTATTTTATAACCTTTACCGTCATAATTGCCTGTGAAAGTATAGTTATTTCCCATTGGTAACCATATTACTCCACTCAAATCTATATCATTAGTTTGAATAAAAGAATATGTATTTCCAATATCCTGTTTTTCTAATGTTACAGCTAATTTTAATAAATCATGTGCATTTGAAATTTCATAAGTTCCAGCTTGATTAAAAGATTCTATGCCATCCTCTATTGCTTCACTGGTTGCAGTAGCTTGCCACTGTGCTGTTAAGGTAACTGTTACTTTATCAGTTGATGTTAAATTTATGAAATAGTTTGATGTAATTTTTTTAGAAGTATCATTCCATTGATAATTTAAAGAAGAAGATGCTTTGCCATACTTTGCAGTGTTTGTATTTAATCCACTTGCCGTCCAACCTAAAAATAAGTAACCTGTTTTGGTTGGATTATCAATTAATATTACTTGATCATAAATTGCACTTGAAGGGGTATTATTACCATTCGTTCCACCATTTAGATTATAAGATATATTATAAGTAATTGCAGTCCATTGAGCGTAAAGTGTTATGGTTGAAGAACCATCAGCATTTGGATTTGAAATTAAATTTTTTACATTTTGTCCTGCTAAGTATTTTGTTCCAGTTCCATTAGCATTTGTGTTCCAACTGTCAAATATATAACCTGTTTTTATGAAACCATTATTACTTAAATTTTGAGAAACATTATAAGTAAAAGTTTGACTTGAAGTTGCACCTGCTGTATTTCCATTTCCATTGTAAATAACTTTATAACTAATAGGTTCATAAATTGCATATAAATTTAACGTATAATCATTATCATTTATGTATGTATTAAAACTATTTGTAGAAGTTATAACATCACCATTTTGAGTTAATGACCATCCTTTAAAAATATATCCAGTTTTATTAGACATACTCTTTAAAACAATACTACTTATGTTATCATATTCATATGTGCTTGATGCATATGTTTCATCTAAATATTCATTTGTTTCAGTATTTTTATCATAATAATTTAATCTTAAAACATTGTACCTTGTAGTAATACAAATTACATTATCCCAACTTCCAGAAGGATTAAAAATATCACTAGTAGTATAACTACATGACCATATGACACCACTATTTGATTTAGTTAAAGTTCCTTTTCCGGTTGTAGTAGTTAAGTATATGTTTGTAATTTGTGTACCTGTACTTCCTTTTATATTTGTAAGTGTCCATGTTTGGTTTTGATTTAAGTATGGATTGTCTGGTTTATTTGATAAAGAATTACCATTTGAAATAGTGTATTCTTCATCTGTTGTAGATATGTTGAAAGTCCCACCATTTTGTGTTGATCCATCAGGTTTGTAAAAATTAATATCTATTTTATAATAATTTTTCATTTTTATTGTTATAACATGTTTACTAGTACCGGTGCATTTAAAAATATAATTATTTCCACTTTTAGTCATAGTCAAACCACTACCGCAAGTAACACTTTCAACTTTCATTCCTGATGCTGGAGTGATATTTGATATAGTCCAACTTTTATCAAATGAAATCTTAGCATCAGAACCACTTGGTTCATTATACAAACCATTTAAAACTGTTCCTTCATCAGTAGTTAATGTAAATGTTCCATTTTCATCAGTTTGATAATCTTCAACACCATCTTGCCCTAAAATATTTATATTTACACTATATTCATTAGGTATATAATTTGCATAAAGATTTGAATTTGGAGTGTAAAAAAAACCACAATCTGGATCTGGATCGATATTACCTTCATCATCTACATCAAAAACTTTTGTTCCTGTGCCATTTTTTCCTGTGTAAAACCCTTCAAGTGTGTATCCTGTTCTTTTAAAATTACTATAATTATAGCCACTATATTCTTGCTCAATTAATGTTGAATATCCTGTATAAAATTCATATGATTCAGAATTATAATTTATTAAATTATATTTGTAAAATGCAGTTATGTAAATGTATAAATTAGTGTTGCTTTCTGTTGCACTTCCAGTATCAAATTTAGTAGAAAATTCTAAAGAAGTTTTGTAATTTGATATTGAGAAACTTTGTAAAGTAATTTCTTTAACATAAGTAGATCCTCTATAATATGTAACATATACTGAACCTATATAACATCCGCTTCTTGAAGATGTAATTTCAAAATTTAAAGTTCTACTTTTTTGAATGAATGCTAACCATTTTTCATATGTACCAGTTTTTGTATTATATATACCACCATATAAACCATTACCACTACCATCTAGAGCAGAATAAGAATACTGTGCTGTTAAGTTTCCAGATACTATAGTATGTTCTCCATCATAAAGTAATGAATAAGAAAGAGAAAAAGGTGAATAATTTGTTGAAGTTTCTTTACTATTATAACCCATTGAATATATTTGAACTGTAGCTGTTGTAGATGACGCTTTTGTTGTATTTTTATCGTTATCTTTATTTATTAATAAAAATAATATACCAACACTAAAAAGCATTAATATTATAAAAAATATAGTTGTAATCTTAATAAATTCTTTATTTTTATTAATCTTAAACATTTTTCTCCTTAATATTAAAAATGGAATCTATAATATTATGTGTAAAAATAAAATTACTATATTTATATGATAATATTTTTTTTTAAATTAAGTCAAATCTTACAATATTTTTTTAAAAAAAACTTATAGTTGAACTATAAGTTTTTTTTAAAATTATTTATTATTTATTTGCTTATTTACTTCGTCTGCAAGATTATCATTTCTTTTTTCAAGTCCTTCTCCCATTTCAAATCTTGCAAATCTTCTTATAGATATTTTCTCACCTATTTGAAGAGTCTTTTCATTTATATAAGCTTGAATAGTAAGATTAGGATCTTTTACAAAAGTTTGTTCAAGAAGACAAACATCTTGATAGAATTTTTTTACTCTACCTTCAACCATTTTGTCTATAATTTGAGCAGGTTTTCCTTCATTTAATGCTTGATTTCTTAGAATTTCTTTTTCTTTTTCAAGTTCCTCAACTGGAACATCTTCTATTCTTACATATTTAGGTGCTGCTGCAGCAATTTGAAGAGCAACATCATGTCCGATTTCTTGAAAAGCTTCTGTTTTAGCTACAAAATCTGTTTCACAATTAATTTCTACAAGCACACCAATTTTTCCACCCATATGAATGTATGATGTAACAATACCTTCAGATGCAATTCTTGATTGTTTTTTAGCAGCAGCTGCAATACCTTTTTCTCTAAGCCAAACTATAGCTTTTTCAAAATCTCCATCACATTCTACAAGAGCTTTTTTACAATCCATCATTCCTGCATTTGTTTTTGCTCTAAGTTCTGCAACATCTTTTGCTGTAAAATTCATAATTATTCTCCTTCTTCTTCAGATTTTGTTTCATTAGAAACTTTTTCTTCTTTTGTTACTTCAGACTTATTTTCTTTCTTTTCAGTTTTTTTCTTTGAAGGTTTTTTTCTAGTATTTTTCTTTAAATTTTCTTCGCCTGCTTCTGCTATTTCAAGATTAGGTTTAGTTTCTGCAAGAACTTTTTCGATATCAATATCTTCATCTTGTTCTTCATCTTTTTTCATAGAAACACCTTCTCTTGCTTCAATAACTGCATCAGCTAAAGCTGCAATAACAAGTTTTACACTTCTAATAGCATCATCGTTTCCAGGAATAACATATCCAATACCATCAGGGTTTCCATTAGTATCACAAAGACCAACCATTGGAATACCAAGAATTTTACATTCATTAACGCAAATGTGTTCTACATTTGGGTCAACAAGAATTACTGCACCTGGAAGTTCTCTCATTTCCTTAATTCCGCCTAAACTTTTTTCAAGTTTATCTCTTTCAGTCTTAAGTAATGTAACTTCTTTTTTAGGTAAAAGATCAAATTCACCAACTTTTTCCATTTGATTAAGTTTATTTAATCTTTCAATTCTTGATTTTATAGTTTTAAAGTTAGTTAAAAGTCCGCCGAGCCAATGCGAATTAATATAATACATTCCACATCTTTCAGCTTCCTCTTTTACAGCATCTTGTGCTTGTTTTTTTGTTCCTACGAAAAGAACGCTTTTTCCACTAGCAACAACATCACGAATAAATATATAAGCTTTGTCTACTAGTTCTGAAGTTTGTTCTAGATTAATGATATGGATATCATTTCTTGCAGTAAAAATGTATTTTTTCATTTTTGGATTCCATTTTCTTGTTTGATGTCCAAAATGAACGCCTGCTTCTAGAAGTTGTTTCATTGAAATAACTGACATTTTTCAAATTCCTCCTTTTTGTTTTTTGTCCTTCCCTATAGTTTTCAATCTCCTATTTACGACCCCAGATTTTATTAATCTTACAAATTGTGATATATAGTTTTGTTCACAAAATGGTTTTGGCAACTGTAAAAGAATATTCTATAGGTGCATATTTGTCCAATGACTAAATGATTATAGCATAAAAAATAAAAATATGCAAGAATTTATTTGAAATATTAAAAACAAAATAAAAATTTATAAATAAAAAATCTCTAATATATTAGAGATTTAAATTTTATATTAATTTCTTTTTATTGTTAGTTTTATATATCGTAGCAACTATTGATGGTAGAACAAAAGATGAATTATATAATGTTACTATTAAACTTATAAGTATACCTAATGCTACATATCTAACACCTGGCACAGATATAGCTATAAAAATTATAAAAAATAAAATTAACCAAATGTATATTATGGATTTTTTTATAAATATTTCTTTAGAAGTAGAATTAACTATATCTTTAAGATTAGTATGTGAATACTTGTCAGTTTTTATATTATATTTGAGTTTACTATACAAATAGAAAATATTAAATAGACTTAGACACAAAGTTGTTAATAATACAACACCAATGTTTAAAGAAACAACAATTCTACAGATAAGAATTAAAGATAAAACAGTTAATAAATCTAAAAAAACTATCATCAACATAGGAATAAAAGCTAATTTGTTATATCTTAATGAAATATAAAGCATAGATGCTACTAAAGCAAAAACAATTCCGGCAAGTAATGCAATAACATAATCGAATGTTTGTATTGGCTGTATATAATCTATATCAGAAACTGCTTGTGTATAATCATTATAACCAAAAGCAACTAATAAACTATCTTTTAATGTTTGATTTTGTTCATTAATTTTATCTTTTCCTAAAGTATTTGCAAAATCTACTTGAACTGCTTGACCATTAATTACTAAATAATCATCAATATTCATAGTTGCAGTTCTATAAGATGATATTTTAATTCCTTGATTTGATAAAGTATCTTCAATTAAATTTTTTACTTTTTCATAATCTTTAGTATTGTTTAAGTCGTAACTAGCTATATTTTCACCAAAATTATTTTCATTGTTCACATAAATGGTAAATGTGCTATAACCAGTAAGTTGATTACTTAAGTTAAATCCTACAGTGCTAATTAAAATAATTCCTACTAGCATTAATATTAATGGTGCAATAATAAAATATAAAAAGTTTTTGCAAATATCAAGTTTTGAATTTAAAAATTTTTCTTGTAATTTTACATCAATAGGTTTTTTCATAACTTTCTTTTTCATTAATTATCACCCCCTTCATTAAAATGGGCAATATCAAGGTCTTGTGTTAAATTTAAGTTTTCTTCATCTTTATTTACAATCTTTTCTTCTTTAATTTCTTTAACTTTGCTATCTCTATAAAGATGCATTTTGTATGCTTTTGTGCTATTAATAGGCAAATATAATTTAATAAACCATCTTAATAATGCTAAAGAAATAAATAATGAAACTATAGAACCAAAGAAAATTGTAATAGCAAAGCATTTCATTGAATATGGTGCAAAGATCCAAACAAAAATTGAAGCAAGCATAATCATTACATGACTATCAAATATAGGCCACAATGCTTTTTTTTGACCACCTTTACAAGAAAGATGTATTTTTTTACCTAAAGCATACTCTTCTTTAATTTTTTCAAATACTATCGCAATAGCAATTAAAGAAATAAAGTAAGCAATAAGACAGCCAAAAACACCTGCAAGGTTAAGTGTTATAAAAGGAATTGATTGCATTAAAAATAAGAAAATGATTATAAAATAAAGATTTGCTAGGATGCCTAAGAGACCAAGAGAACCATATCTTATAAACATAAATATTAACGATAAAACAACAATAATTAATGTTGCAATACCTATAAATAATAATATATTTTTTCCTAAGATAGCACTAATTGGACTAGTTTGAATAAGACTTATATCTTCAGATATACTTCCACTTATTATTGAATAAGCCATCTCTGTTAATGTTGAAGTGTTAGAAGTAGAACCTGAATAAGCTCCTTCGCTGCTAGCATTAATATAAACTCCGTTTTTTAAATCATCTAGGCTAACTTCTGCCCAAAAACTATCTGAAGAAAGTTCTCCTAAATAAAAGTGAGCTGTTGTTTTTTTAGTTAAAGACGCATCATCTTTCATTTTAGCAATTGAATCTTTACCAAATTGGTTAAAAAATAATTTAATAGCGTAAGCAGAAGTGTCATAATTATAAGTTGGTTCTGCTTTTGCAATATCCTCTCCAGTGATATAAGTAGTGGCATCAGTTACAGTGTCAGACAATTTTTCTAGTGTTACATACAATTTTTTTCCATTTGCAAAATTTACAAAACTAGCATCTGTTTCGTTAGCATTTGAAGCTAAAATCCTAATTTTATCTTCACCTTGTCTTTCTACTACAATTTCTGAATACCCTGTAATAGAAAATATATCTTCAATCTTGGTTATATTTTGATCTATTGTGGTAGATATTGATTGACCATTTGAACCACTTTCCACTTGATAAATAGCGCTCACTCCACCTTTTAAATCTAATCCTTTATCAATTGCAAAAATAAATCCATTATAATTATTAGTGGAAGCAGGAACTGCAAAAGGACATACACAAAGAAGTATGCCCAAAATAGCAATTATGAATAACAATACAAAAGATACAATAGAATTTTTCTTTAACATTTAACAAAAATCCTTTTAAGATAAATAAAATTTAGAATTTATGTTTTTATTAAAAACAATTTACTCTCATAATTATATAGAATTAAAAGGACTATGTCAAATATTTTAATGTTTTAATTTGTACTTTTTTTAATATTTACACAAATTATTCCACAGATAGCGCCTATAACTGCACCAAATACTATATCAGTTAATAAAGTTACATCTAAACTAAAACTTGCACTTAATATTGAAAAAATTAGAAAAGCAAGAATAGTATAAATAAAACCTATAAGCAATCCGCTAACTAGTCCTAATTCTTTAGAATTTTTAAGACCAATAAATACTCCTAAAAAAATACTTACACCTTTGATAACTTGGTTTACTGGTAAAATTATGCTATCAGAAATATTAGTAAACTTTAACAAAAATGCAAATACAAGCACAAGTATTAAAGAAATACAAAGTGCTATTAAACTGCCTTTAAAAACATATTTCATAATTGGAGAAGTTGTTCTAGTCTTAACAGCATTTTTATTTGCTTTCACTTTCATAATTGACTCCTTTTTATATTTTTATACATTTTGTTTAAAAATGATTTCATGATAAAATATGCTAAAAATTTATGAAAAATAACCTTTATAAAATTATTTTAATTAAATAAAAAATAATATAAATAAAAAAACAAGGCAACGCCTTGTTTTTTTATTGTTAATAATAATTTATTTATCTTCTGAAGTTTTCTTTTTTCTTCCTTTTTTAGAACTTTTATTTTCGTCCAAATTTTCTTTTAATTTATCTTCTGTGTTTGCATTATTTAATTCTTCTTTATCGTTATTATTTTCAATTATATTACCAGTTTGATTATTTTCATTTAAATTTTCTTCTTTTTTTTCTGTTTCTTGTTGTTTATTTGTTTCATTAGAGTTTGAATTATTAGAAACAGAATCTTCTACTTTTTCTAATTCTTGTTCATCTCTAAAAATTGTATAAATTGCATATGCATCAACAGAAATATAACCTTTCTTTTTATCAACACCAGTTTCTATTGTAACTATAGTTTTTTCTCCTTCTTTATGAAGATCGACAATAGTACCGTAAACTCCACTAGTTGTTAATACTTTATCACCTCTTTTTAGTGAATTAGTTTGTTCTTGCATTCTTTGATTTTCCTTTTTATTTCTTGAGGAAATTAAAATAGGATAAATAATAATTAAAAGAACAATAAAGACAATTAAAATAATTTGTGTTGCGTCCATTTTTCCTCCTATAAATTATAACTAATCTTAACATAATTATATCATTTTTCAAAACATTTTAGACTATATTTTTTTAGATTTTATTTCATTTTGCAATCTTATGATAAAATCTGACAAATTTAGTCCTGATTTATTTTCAAATCCTCTTCCCCTAATTGAAATAGTTTTATTTTGTTCTTCTTCATCACCTACAATAATAAGATAAGGTATTTTCATATTTAAAGCTTCTCTAATTTTATAACCAATTTTTTCATTTCTTAAATCAGTTTCTACTCTAATTCCTTCATCTTTAAGTTGTTGTGCAATAAGTTTTGCATAATCATTATTTCTTTCTGTAAGTGATAAAACTTTTACTTGTTCAGGGCTAAGCCATAAAGGGAATGCTCCAGCGTATTTTTCAATTAAATAAGCAAGAGTTCTTTCATAACAACCAATAGAAGTTCTATGAATTATATAAGGGTTTTTCTTAGAACCATCTTTATCTGTATATTCCATTCCAAATTTTTCAGCCAACATTTGATCTATTTGAATAGTAATAAGAGTATCTTCTTTTCCAAATACATTTTTAATTTGAATATCTAATTTAGGACCATAAAAAGCAGCTTCTCCAATACCGACAACATATGGAATTTCTAGATGGTCTAAAATCTTTTTCATTGTTGATTGAGCTTCATCCCATTGCTCTTTAGTTCCAATATATTTTTCTTTATCATTTTCATCCCATTGAGAAAATCTATAAGAAGCATCTTCATAAAGACCAAGAGTTTTAAGCATATATATAGCAAGTTCAAGACAAGATTTAAATTCTTCTTCAAGTTGGTCAGGTCTACACATTAAGTGACCTTCTGAAATAGTAAATTGTCTTACTCTAATAAGACCATGCATTTCTCCACTTGCTTCATTTCTAAAAAGAGTTGAAGTTTCATTATATCTTAAAGGCAAATCTTTATAAGATCTGGCTTGATTAAGATATGCTTGATATTGGAAAGGACAAGTCATAGGTCTTAAAGCAAAAACTTCTTTATCTTTTTCTTCATTTCCTAATACAAACATCCCATCTTTATAATGATCCCAATGTCCAGAAATTTTATATAAATCACTTTTTGCCATAAAAGGAGTTTTTGTAATCATCCAGCCTCTTTTTGATTCTTCATCTTCAACAAATCTTTGTAAAATTTGAATGATTTTAGCACCTCTAGGAAGCAAAATTGGCAAACCTTGACCGATATAATCTACAGTAGTAAATAATTGAAGTTCTCTACCTAGTTTGTTATGATCACGCTTTTTAGCTTCTTCTAACATATTAACATAGTCAGAAAGTTCTTTTTTTGTCTTAAATGCATAAACATAAACTCTTTGGAGCATTTTGTTTTTTTCATTTCCTCTCCAATAAGCACCATTTACGCTATGAATTTTAAAACCAAAATTTTGTAAATTTGCTGTAGATTCTACATGAGGTCCACGACATAAATCAAAGAAATCTTCACCTAGATAATAAATAGATACTTCTTCTCCGTCTTTAAGTTCATCTATAATTTCAAGTTTATATTCATTATCTTTGAAAAGTTTTTTTGCTTCTTCTTTAGAAATTGCTTTTTTAACAAATCTTTCGCTTTTATTAAGAATTTCTTTCATTCTTTTTTCAATTATAGAAATATCTTCATTTGTTAAAGATTTATCTAAATCAATATCATAATAAAATCCATCATCTATTGCAGGACCTATTGCAAGCTTAGCATTAGGATAAATACTAATAATTGCTTTTGCGAGCACATGTGCAAGAGAATGTCTTGACATTTCCAAGTTTAAATCTTTTTTTTCAATAATTTCCATACTTATAACCTCCATTTATTGCTTACTTTTATTGATAAATAAAAAAATCGTCCCTTAAAACTTAAGGACGATTAAAAACCGCGGTTCCACCTTAATTGCATAAAGCCACTCATTTAAAACTTGTCATTGTGATAGTGGTTTCATACGCATTTTAGTTAAGATTTTTCACCTACCAATCTTTCTCTGTGCACATCAAATGCTACTACTTGTCTATCACTCTAAGTGTTATTAACATTTTAGCTTATTAAATTTAATTTGTCAACAATTTAATTCAATTTTATTTTTTTTATGTTCTTATATTGGGTGTTGTTTACAACAATTCTTTCTTCAAAAATTTTTTCTAATAGATTAATTGCTTGACTAGATTCATCACAATATAAATTAATTTTTTGAGGAGATAAATCTATAACAGATGATACAATTTGTTCTTCTGTCAAAGGATTTTCAACGTATTGATTTTTATCATCTAAAAGAATTTTATATCCTTCTTTTTCTTTTATTACACTAATTTCGTCTTCTTCTATATCTAAGTTATCTACTAAAAATTTAAGTAAGTCAATGAAACTGTCTTTACATACAAGATAATCTCTATTTTCATTTGATAAAGTAATAAGCTCTTCCCACTTATTTTTTAATGAAGATAATTTAAAATAGAAAAAAGACTCTAAGAATATATCTTTTTCTAAAATAAGATTTTTTCTTACTATATATCTATCTGTTTCTTTGTCAAAGTTCAAAAGAGCTTTTTTGAATGCGTTAATACCAATTTCATTTTGCATAGGAAGATATAATCTTTTATTTAAAAAGTTCCATTTATATTTATTGCAAATAATTTCTATCAAACAAGAGGAAATTAAACTTTTTATATTTTCTTTAAAATTGTCATCAACCCCTACTAAAATACTCACATAACCATTATCTTCATGCATTTTTAAAACACCTTTGAATGTTTTAACTGTATTCTCTAAATAATTAAAAATTAAATTAGCATTATCAAAATTTTCTTTTTTCAAGTTAATGGAAAATTCCCACATAATTTCTCCTTCACAAAGTATTTTATGCAAGCATTTAAAAAATACACTTAGAATTTTGAATTTAAATAAAATAATTTGACAAATATTATAAAAATATTGATAATACTAATATAAGAATAATTCTCTAGAGGTAGTTTGATGAAGAAATTTGTTAGAATTTGTTTATTTTTGATACTTTTACTTCCTATTGCATTTTTAAGTGCTTGTGGTCAAGTAAAATATTTTATAATTACAGCTAATCCTAGTGATTCTTTATTAGGTTCAATTGATGGAATACAAGATGGAGCTCTTTCAGAAGGAAGCAAAGTTACACTAGTAGCTAAGGAAAAAAGAGCTGAAACCAATCCATTTATTTGTTGGGTATATAATGATAACAAAATAGTTTCACAAGAAAAATCATATACAGTAACTTATAAAGATTCAACACAAGGAAACTATACAGCAGTATTTAGTGAGTTAAATCCACAACAAATGATGTATGCCTCAATAACAACTATTTCTGCTGATTTACCAGATGATATAGAAAGCTTAAATGTAACTTTAAAAAGCGCGAGAAACGAAAGCGGAACTACAAATTATACAAATATACTTAGTGGTTCTATACAAAAAGATACTCCAATAGAAACAGATAAAACTAATGTAGTTTGTTTTAGAGATGAAAATGGAACTTATACTTATTCTTTTCAAATGGAAATTATAATAAATTATTCTGATGGAAGCCAACTTACACCATATAACTTTACATTTACAAATTCTATTAACAAAGAACTCTTTGAAAACAATTTGACATATACTTTAACAGCAAAAGACAACACTTCAAAAGCTGAAATATCTGTAACATTTGAAAAATTATCCACTTCACTTTTTGAGAAATAAGTATAAAATAAATAATAAAATTTATAAAAAATAAAAGAAGGGAATTCCCTTCTTTTATTTTGGCAGAAAACTATTTACAGTTTTTGGCGTTACTAGAATTAGTAGCATTTCTAGAACCGCAATTCTTAGCTTCTTTAGATGCTTCTACATTGTTTTTAGATGAAGACATCTTGCCACTTTTGGCATTTTTTCCCATTTTGGAATTTTTACCAAACATAGTTTTCACCTCCCTATATTCAAGGTGTAATCACCTTGTAATTTAATTATGGCTTAAAATAAAAATTTTATACTATAAATATTTATTAATTAATAAAATTTATTACTTTAATTAAATTTTAAACTCTGCTATAAATAAAAAAATGCCATGACAAGCATGACATTTTATTATTTTAAATTTAATTATTTATTTTCGTCAGTAGCTTTTTTTCCAGCAACTTTAGAAGATGATTTTTTAGCAGTTGTTTTAGCTGTTGATTCTTTGCTTTGCTCTTCTTTTTGAGCTTCTTCAAGTAAATCATAATATTTGTCAAATACAGCTATAGCTACTTCTTCGTCTTCTTCAATTTTAATAATAGAATTGCCTTCTGCGTCTTGGTCAACTACAAAAACGATAGCTTCATCATCTCCAATACCTTCAATTTTATCTAAAGGTTTTAAAACACAATAAAGTCTTTTTTCTTTTCTTACTTCATAAGGAATAACAGCAACTTGTTCAAATGTAAGTTGTCTGCCTTTTTCATCCATAAGGACAATAGGATCCTTATTATCTTGATCAAGAAGAACATCAACAATATCTAATGCTTGAACTTCTTGTTTTTCTTCATTTTTATCTGCCATATTTAATTCCCCTTTTAAATACTATCTATAAATGTTTGCAAAATTATTTGTGCACTTAATTTGTCAATAAGTTCCTTTCGCTTTTCCCTTCGAACTCCACTAGAAATCAAAATTTCCTCTGCTTCTGCCGAGGTTAAGCGCTCATCAACATAGTGAACTTTAACATTTGAAAAATTTGCAAGTTTTTCTCCAAATGCTTTATGCAAAATGGCTCTTTCCCCTTCTGTTCCGTCCATGTTTAAAGGTAATCCCATAACAACCTCATCAACATCATTTTCCTTAATAATCTTATCAAGATGTCTAATAGATTCTTCTTCTCCTTTATTAATGAACATTTCGTAAGGACTGGAAATAATACACAATAGGTCGCTTAAAGCAACACCTATTCTTCTATCTCCATAATCAATTCCCATTTTTCTATGTTTTTGCATACATTTCTATAGCAATTTTAATGTTTTTAAAAAAATTTGTCAAACGATTTTACAATTTTATAACAAAAATAGTAGATTGTAGAGTTTTATACTGGTGTCGAAAAGTAAAAACAACATGTTTTACTTAAATTCGATGCCAGTTTTTATTTTTCAAAGAAATTTTAAAGTAAAAGGGGGTGTGGTTATTGGCTGTTAGAAGAAAGAGATATACCAGAGCTGAAAAGAATGCTTTCGCTCAAGGTTGTAGAGTCGGTGCGAGAAATGCAAAAAAATCTGCAAGACGAACTTCTAAAATTCGTTATGGGTATTAAACAAAATTTATTTAGAAAAAGGAGTTGATTTTGAAAAAGAAAAATATACCGCTTGGAAGAACATTTTTCACTAATGATAAGTATTTGCCACATAATGATAAAAATGCTTATAAGGATGTAAATGTTGTTAATATTGAAACTAATAAAAAAGGAGAAATGATAGTTGTTCGTTTGTCAAAACAAAAAACAAAAAATACTTCTCCCTTAAAACATCATACATATAAAGGGTTTAAGCATTTTGTTGAAATAGAAGATATAGACAAACAACCTATTGTAAGTGGAAAAAGATTTAAACAAAATTCAAGTAAATACGATTTAACAAATAAGCAAGTAGATTTTATAAGTGATATAGTTTACAATCATTCTAAACAATCACAAAGAAATCAAAAGAATAGAGATAAGTTTAGAAATCGTTATAAAAAATAAAAAAACAGGTTCTAAACCGACCTGTTCAAACTGGTTCTACCAGTGGGTGTATGAAATAATATCATACCTGAATGTCTTTAAAGACAAAAATATTATACATTGTATGAATTAAAAAGTCAACACTTTTTTCAAAAAAAGTTTGCGACGTCGCAAAAATTTTGCACTTCGCTTTCTTCCCTTTGTTTAAAATTTACAATTTAATATAGAGTGTAAGTCTTATGAAAATAGTAGTAAGCACATTATCAATACTTTAAGTTGATACATTTGTATATTATTAAATTAGTTATTTAGAATTCAAAATTAAAAATTATTAATGTTTAAAGGAGATTATTAAAAATGGCATTTGTAAAACCTATTAAAGAACAAGGAATTATTATTAGTAAAACACATACTGAAGCAAAACCAGCAAGGACAGATTTTAATGGCAAGGAATGGCCAGCAAGCGAAGAAAAATTTTTGGTAGAAGTTATTAGTTGTGATGAAGACGATTTTACTAAAGAAAATGGTATTTTAAATGGAACTCGTGTTAATTACCC
>CASEOW010000036.1 GCA_949289785.1 uncultured Bacillota bacterium
AAAATATGTCTAGAACAACATTGGAAGAAAGATTAATTTATATAATGGGAATTGATGGTGTTATTGAAGCTACTAAAGAAATAGAGATTAAAAACAAGAAAAGAGATAAAAAAGAACCTATTTTATGGGCTAATTCTTTAGCGTCTATTAGGGGAGAAAGGGGTAAATTTTTTTATAATAAATTTAAAAATAATAATATTAGTGAAGTTAATAAAAGTGTAAAAACTCTTTCACTACATTGCCTTGAAGATGTTAATACTTATGCACAACAAATTAAGGGATTAGCTAATTTAAATGAAATAGTTCAAATTCAATTGTCAAATATTTAATCAATTTATAAAATTTTATAATATTTTTCATAATTAAAATAAATTAAGTTTAAAAAAGGATTTTTAATAAAATCCTTTTTTATTTTATATTAAATTTAAATAACTTTGAAAATAATTTTTTTTTTAGGTTTAAAATTGCAAATTGTTTTAAATCAAATTTAATGTCAAAAAATTATACAATCTAAATCTGAAGTTGTATTTATATATTTCATATTAGTTAGTAAGTATTTATAAACACTTAAGAATAAATAAAACAAATAACCAAGCGACATGGTTTTAAAATAATTTTCATAATAAGAAGATTCTAATATTTTAAATAGAGCCTATTTTAAATATTATTTAGTTTAATTTACAGAAAATTATTAATTATAAGTTTAAACTTTCAATTAATTTTTTTAGTTTTGTGGCACATTCTATTGCAACATTTTTATTTTTATGTTCACTCATAATTCTAATTTTTTGTTCTGTTCCACTTGCTCGAACTATAATTCTTCCAAAATTTGCAAAATCTTTTTTGTATTTTAATATTTCTTTAGAAAGTTTTTCACTATTTAATATTCTAAATTTATCTAAAACTTCTATGTTTATATTTATTTGAGGATAAGTTGTATAATCTATTAATTTAGATAAATCATTATTATTTTTATAAGCTATTTTAGATAAGATTATTGCCGTAAGTAATCCATCGCCAGTTGTAGAATATGGTTTTATTATTATATGTCCTGATTGTTCTCCTCCAAGTAAAATATTTTGTTCACACATTTTTTCTATTACATATTTATCACCTACATCAGCTCTTAATAATTTTACGCCTTGTTTTTTTAAAGCATTTTCAAATCCGCTATTTGACATAGTAGTGCCAACTATATAGGAACATTGATTTTTAAATAGTGTATTTAATATGTATAGAATTTTATCTCCGTCAAGTATATTTCCTTTATTATCGCAAGCTATAATTCTGTCAGCATCTCCATCAAAACAAAATCCAACATCTGCACAATATTGTTTAGTGAGATTACTTATAATTTCAGGGTGCAATGCTCCACATTCATCATTAATTTTTCTTCCGTCTTCTTGGTCGTTAACACAAATAATATTAGCCCCAAGTTTTGTAAAAACTTTTTTAGCTATTTTATAATTTGCTCCGTTAGCCAAATCTAATACAATTTTTAAACCTTTCAAAGAATTGCAATTTTTAGTAATATGATTAATGTATCTATTTACTAGTCTTTGTTTATAAATTATTTTACCAACATTATTATTATCTGCAAACTCTGGTAAAATCATTTTTCTTTCAATTTGATTTTCAAATTCTTCATTAATTTTATAACCTTGATTATCAAATATCTTTATTCCATTGTAAATAGCTTCATTATGACTTGCACTTATCATAACTCCAAAATCGCAATCTAAATTTTTACATAAATATGCAACACAAGGAGTAGGACAAATACCTACATAAATTACATTGACACCACCACTCATTAATCCGTTTGCAACGGATAAAGCAATAACATCTCCACTTAATCTAGTGTCTTTTCCTAGTAAAACTTTTTTATTTTTGCAAAATCTTGCAAGACTATTTCCGCACTTAAAAGCAAGAGAAGGGGAAAGTTCTTGAAAATACTTTCCTCTAATTCCATCTGTTCCAAAATATATTCCCATATTTCTCCTTAATTTGTTTTACCAATATTTTTTTGCTCTATTGGGCTTATTTTCTTGTTTTACTCTTCCTATAACAAAATCATCTTTTTTTATGTCTTCAGTTACAGTTGTTCCTGCACAAATAAAGCTGTCGCTTTCTATTACAACTGGAGCAATTATGTTACAATTAGAACCTATAAAGACATGGTCGTTAACAATGCAACGATTTTTTACTTTACCATTGTAGTTAGCAAAAATAACGCCACAACCTATATTGCAATTATTTCCTATATCTGAATCTCCTACATATGCAAGATGACTAATTTTAGTAGAGCTTTTAATTATGCTATTTTTTATTTCTACGAAGTTTCCTATTCTAACATTATCATAAATAAGACTATGTGGTCTTATTCTGGCAAATGGTCCTATTTGGACATTTTCTTTAATTATGCTATTTTCAAGATGACTAGAAAATAGCTTGCAATTATTTCCTATTTTGCAGTCTATTATGTAATTGTTAGGATAAATATGGCAATTATCACCAATATAGCTATCTCCATCAATATAGTTCCCGCTTTCTATAATTACATTTGTTCCAAATTTGACATTTTTACCTATGAATGTAGTTTTTTTATTTCTTAAGGTTGGTTTTATTTTACTTTTTTTAGTCATATTACTTTTTATGAAAAATTTTTAATATTGTTTCTTTTTTTTTTATCAGCGAAAAATTATTACGCATAAAATTTAAGATAGGGAGAAATTTTATGTGCGGAATAATAGGATATATTGGCTTTGAATGTGAAAAAAATTTATATGAAGGATTAAAAAAATTGGAATATAGAGGATATGATTCTTCGGGAATGACAACTAACAGAGATGGTAAATTTAATACATATAAATCAATAGGTAGGGTAGAAAATTTAAGTAATAAAATAATTTTTAATAATAAAAACGGAATAGGTATTGCTCATACAAGGTGGGCAACACATGGTAATGTTACTTTACAAAATGCTCATCCTCACTTTTCTGAAGATGAAAAAATAGCGATAGTTCATAATGGTATAATAGAAAATTATATTGATTTAAAAGAAAAATTAATATCTCAAGGTGTTAAATTTTATGGCGAAAGCGATACAGAAGTTATAGCAAAGCATTTTAAAAAAGATATAAGTTTAGAAAAATTTAAAAGTGTCATTGATAAACTTAAAGGAACTTATGCTATTTTAGCTATTTCATGTAATAGTGATAAAATATTTTTTGCTAAAAATAAAAGTCCATTATATATTGCTTTAGACAAAGAAACAGTTATGTTTTCAAGTGATATTTCTTGTTTTTTTGGTAAATTCGACAAATTTTATACATTAGAAGATGGAGAATATGGATTTGCTGATAAAAATAGTATTATATTTTATAAAAATTCTAAAAAAATATCAAAACAATGTAATGAAATAAAAAGTAAACTTTGTATATCTAGCAAGGGTAGATTTAAACATTTTATGCTTAAAGAAATTTTTGAAAGTAAAAAAGTTGGAAACAATATTTTAAAATATATTCAAACTTCAAAAGTTACAAAATTAATAAATGATATTTTGAAAAACGATATTGAAAAAATTTATTTAATAGGTTGTGGTTCTGCATATAATGCCGGTTTAATTGGTAAAAGATTTTTTAGGTTGTATGGGTATGATGCTGATTGTATTCTTGCTAGCGAATTTGAGCATGAAAATATTTTTATTAATAATAAAACTCTATGTATATTTATTTCTCAGAGTGGAGAAACTTATGACACTTTAAAAGTATTAGATTTATGTAAAACAAAAGGTGGTATTTGTTTAGGAATTACTAATGTAGAATATAGCACATTATCACAAAAGAGTGATTATTTATTGAGTTTAAATGCTGGCGTTGAAAAAGCTGTAGCTTCTACTAAAGCATATTTAGCTCAAGTTGTTATGTGTTGTTTATTAGCTATTAAAATGAAATA
Organism: uncultured Bacillota bacterium; assembly: GCA_949289785.1. Taxonomy (GTDB): domain Bacteria; phylum Bacillota; class Clostridia; order Christensenellales; family UBA1242; genus Caccovivens. The sequence continues at coordinate 3,958 of CASEOW010000036.1, forward strand.
TTTATCTTATGACAATTATATTTTAGATAACAAAAATTACGATATTTATAAAAGATTTGGTAAAGAATATTATAATTTAGATATAAACTTAAATGAAAGCAATTTAAAAGAAATTGCAGAGTTTATTTCTTGTTTTAAATATGTTTTTTATATAGGAAAAGGTGTAGATTATGATATTGCATTAGAAGGCTCTTTAAAACTAAAAGAAATAAGTTATATATTTTCTTTAGCATTGCCTTGTTTAGAGTTAAAACATGGAACTTTAGCTTTAATTGATGAAAATACTGTTACGATTGCAATTTGTTCAGAACAAAACTTAATTGATAAAATAATTAGTTCAAGTCAAGAAATAAAAGCAAGAGGTGGAAAGGTTATTCTTCTAACCATCTGCGATATAGAAGAACAATATAACAAAAATTTTGATAGAATTATAAAAGTTTCATCAAGTGGAAAATTAAATTTTTTAAATATTATTATTTCTTTACAAAAAATTGCTTATTATGTTGCTACTATTAAATGTAATAATCCAGATATGCCTAAAAATTTAGCCAAAAGCGTTACTGTTGAATAAAAAATTATTAAATAATAAATTTATTGAATAAAATAAAAAATACTAGAACTTTTGATTTGCTTTTTCTAGTATTTTTATTTTATTCTTATGGAGCAGGCAACGGGAATCGGACCCGCGAATTTCGCTTGGGAAGCGAACATTTTACCACTAAATTATGCCTGCTTATTATTAGTCATTATATCACATATAATTAAATTTAGCAAATTAATAAATTATTTTTATATTTACAATAAAACCTATAGATATATATCTTTAAACAAAAGTTCTGATATATTAATTTTGAACAAATTATTTAAAAAAAATATTTTTATGGAAATTGTTTTATTTTTTTTCATATAATTTAATATATTAATTAAAATTATTTGATTAATATGTAAAAATGTGATATCATAAATTTATCCATAAAGAGTGTGTGAGGGACAGCCCCTATGACCACACAGCAACCTGGTTTTCAAGGTGCTAATGGCTGATTTCGATGGGTATAAAATATATAACAAAATGCTCATCAAATGATGAGCTTTTTTAAATTTAATCAATTTAATTATTTTATGATTACTTTTAAAAAAGAAAACGAAAGGAGAAAATATGAAAAAAATATTAACTAGTGAAAGTGTAAATATAGGTCATCCTGATAAAACTTGTGATACTATAGCAGATGCTTTTCTTGATGAAGCATTAAGGCAAGATGAGAATAGCCAAATGGCTGTTGAGTGTGCTATCAAAAATGATAAACTTTTTATTTATGGTGAAGCAACTACTAAAGCTAAGATTGATTATGAAGATATTGCTAAAAAAATATTAAAGGATATCGGTTATCAAAATGAATTTTCAATTATTAAAGAACTTTCTTTACAAAGTCCTGATATTAATCAAGCAGTAGTTAAAAATCATTTATGTGCAAATGACCAAGGAATAATTTATGGTTATGCTTGTAATGAAACTAAGGAATTTATGCCTATGCCTATAATAATTGCACATAAACTTATGCAAAGTTATGAAATTTTTAGGAGAAATCGAAATGATTTTTTTGCAGATGCTAAAAGTCAAGTTTCAATTGAATATAAACAAAACAAACCTTATAAAATTAGAACAATATTAATAAGTGTTTCTCATTCACCTGATTTATCTTCAGAAAATATTTATAAAATCATCTTATCGAATGTAGTTAATCCAGTTTTAAAAGAATATGTTGATTTTATTGATAATGATATAGAATATTTAATAAATCCATCTGGCAAGTTTACCATTTGGGGTTCTTTTGGTGATAGTGGATGTGTAGGTAGAAAAATTGTTGTTGATACTTATGGTGGTAAAGGTAGAGTAGGTGGTGGTTGTTTCAGCTCAAAGAATGCAACTAAGGTAGATAGAACTGGTGCTTATTATGCAAGATATGTTGCTAAAAATATTGTTTATTATAATTTAGCAGATGAATGTGAAGTTCAACTAGGTTTTGCAATAGGAAAAGAAAGACCTGTAAGCATTAATATTGATTGTTTTGGTACAAATAAAGTTTCACTTGATGTAATTGAAAAATTTGTAAATGATAATTTTGATTTTTCAATAGATAACATGATTTGTGAACTAGAATTAAAAAAACCGGTGTTCCAAAAAACATCTTGTTATGGTCATTTCGGTAGAGGTGAATTTACTTGGGAAAAAATTAAAGATTGTAAAATAAATACATTAAACTAAACAAAAACTATAAATTAATAATGTCAAGACATATTCTATTTTAATATAAAATTTTATAAATTATAATTATTATTTATTTTATTTAAGATAGAATATGTTTTTTTAAAAATATGTATTGAAATTTGATAAATATTATGGTATAATCTATAAGTATACAAAAATTAGGAGTTTATAATGGAAAATAAAATAAAAATCAGAGATTATTTAAGACATGAAGATACAATTGTTGTTTATTCAAAAAAATTTACTAGAGATATTTTAAATCAAATCATAAAAAATGAAAAAGATTTTAAAACAATTAAATTATCAAAATTAGTTTCTGAAATTGGAGAGGGGACTTTCGAAAATGTTGATTTTTCCAATAACTATTTTATGGATTTCTCATCTTCAGATATAAAAAGCATTGGTTGTGCTGCATTCCACAATTGTAAAGATATTTATTTTGGTGAATATTTCAAAAATGTTACTAAAGTTGGTAAATATGCTTTTTATAATGCTCATACAAAAAGTAAAACAAATATATTTTTACCAAATTTAAAAGTTGTTCCAAATGGTTGTTTTATAAATGCTGAAATAGATTTTTTAGATGTTGGAAAAGTTGAAGATGTAGGTATTGATGCTTTTAAAGATTTAAAAGTAACAGCTATTAATTTATCTCCAGATATTTATGATTATTATATGTCTCTAAATCAAGAAGAATGTAATAAAGAATAATATTTAAAATTAAAAAAAGCACTATTCAATTAAAAGGTTATTAGTGCTTTTTTTATTCTTGTTATTATTTATCTAATGAAGAAAATTTAATGACTTCTACTCCAGCTTCTTTGAAAAGTTCTAAAGATAGATTGTCTGGATATTCTTCTTCATATACAACTCTTTTTATTCCAGAGCTAATTATCATTTTACAGCAAATTATACAAGGTTGATGTGTGCAGTATAAACATGACCCAATTAAACTTGTAGCACCTAGTTTAGCTGCTTGTAAAATAGCATTTTGCTCGGCGTGGTTAGCATAACAAAGCTCTGCATGAGTACCACTTTCAATATTATTTTTGTTTCGTATACAAAAACCTCTTTCTTTACAACTCATAATTCCGCTTGGTGCTCCATTATAACCAGTAGCTATAACTCTTTTATCCTTCACAATAATAGCACCTATTTGTCTTCTTAAACAACTTGACCATGTAGCAACTAATCTAGTCATTTCCATAAATCTTTCATCCCATTTATCCATAATATTTACCTTACCTCTAAAAGTATTATAAGATTTTTGTAATAAAAAATCAAATAAATAGATAAAATGTATAATATAAATTAATTTATAAAAATGTAATAAAAATATTAAATTACAAAAAAAGTCAAAAAATGATAGGTTTTTTTAAAAATTTGTAATATAATACTTTTAGGAGGTTTTGTATGGCAAAAAGTTCAAAAGACTATTTTGGATTGTCAAGAATTGTAAGTTTAATTCTTGCTATCATTCCAGTTACAGCTTTTATTTGTGGCGTTGTAACAAGAATAGTAGAGGGTAAAATTGTTGCTGGGCTATTGAGATTATTATTAGGCTGGAACATTATTTGGCTTATTGACTTAATACTTATGATAGTCAATGGAAGAATTTTAAGACTACTCAATGTCTAAAACAAAACACAAAATACACCTTTCTAGTGAAGGTGTATTTTTATTACAAAAATTTTCAAAATTTTCAAATATATCTTTTATTTTTATTTAAATTGTTTTGATAATGAAGTAAAAATGTTTATAATATGTATGTTTTATTGACAATAAATACAAAATCATTCTTAAATCATTGTTTTTTTTTGATTTGTATGTTATACTTTACTCAAGAAAGGGGAATATATGGTAAGTATACTATGTAATGTATTTGATGATTGGGGAATGTCAATCAAAAATGGTCTTGGTGAAAAATGGCTTTTAATTTTGGCTATTGCTTTTGCTTGTATTGCACTTTTTATGCTTTATAGTGTAGCAATATCTTCATTAAAGAAATCGATCAGAAAAAATAAATTTGTATTTAAATGGGTTCAACTTTTTTTCATGATTGTTTTTGCATTTTTCTCTATATGGTTTTTGACTTTGTTGTAAACCATAAAATAAAAATCCAAATTTAATTTTAATAGGAGAATTTATGAACAACTTTATTTCAGTTTTGCTTGCTGATGTTAATGATAATGTTTCAGATTTTTGGACATCTTTTTTACCAGTTTTTAGATATGTTTTATTTGGAATTGTAATTGCATGTGCTATTGTTATGATTATTACAACTCTTATGCAATCTAATGATTCATCTCAAAGTCTTGATGCTTTTACTGGTGGTGGCAAGCAAGAATCATATTATGCTCAAAACAAAGGTGCGTCTCGGGATAGTATTTTAAAAAGAATTACTATTGCTATGGCAAGTATAATTATAATTTGTATAATTTTATTCTTTGTGAGTGAATTAATTGCTGGAGCAAAAGCATAATGAGATCAAAGCATTTAATTTTAGATTTATTATCAAAAGATGGTTTAACATTTCATAAGTTAGACAATCTTTTTTCTTTTATAAATAAAACATATAAGATTCCATTAGAAGAAATAAAAAGTGATTTTAAAAACTTAAAAAATGAAGGTAAAATTTTAGAAATTAAAAAGGGAAATTTTATTACTATTCCTTCTCAAAATTATTTCAGAGCTTTATATATCGGAAATGCTAAAGGATTTGGTTTTTGTCAAATAGAAAATGATGAAGGTGAAGATGTTTTCATACCTGCTAATATGACTAATGGTGCCATTGATGGAGATAAGGTAATAGTAAAAGTTGATTTTTCTTCTTCTGAAGGAAGAGAAGGAAAAATAGTTTCTATTTATAAGCCAATAAAAAATATTGCCGGAAGTGTAGAAAAAATAGGTCAAAACTATTTTCTTGAACCTGATAACAATAGAATTTCTTTTAAAATTAAATTAAATAAAACAAAAAATGACATTGTAGAAAATGACAAAGTGGTTATTGAATTAAACAGAGATAAGTCAATTTTATCTGGAAATGTGATTGAAATTCTTGGAAAAAATGATGATGTTCTAGCCTGTCAATTAGCAATTATAAGAGATCATCAACTTTTTGAAGTATTTCCATCTGAAGTTGAAAATCAAGCTAATAAAATACCTCAAACAGTGTCTCAATTACAAAAAAAAGGTAGAGCCGATTATACTAATAAAATTATTTTTACAATTGATGGGGAAGATGCTAAAGATTTAGATGATGCTGTATCAATAGAAAGATTAGAAAATGGTGGCTATGAACTTGGAGTTTATATAGCTGATGTAGGAGAGTATGTAAAATATGATTCTCCTATTGACCAAGAAGCTTTTGCTAGGGGAACTAGTGTATATTTCCCTACTTCCGTTCTTCCTATGCTTCCTAAACAATTATCAAACGGAATTTGTTCTCTTAATGAAAATGTGGAAAGATTAACATTATCTTGCATAATAAGACTTGATAAAGATGGCAATGTTGTTTCTCATAAAATAGAAGAAAGCGTGATTAAAAGCGTTGCTAGATTAAATTACACAAATGTTTATAAAGTTTTGTGTGGACAAAAATCAGATGAAAAAACAGAGAAAGTTAAAGAACAACTTTTGATAATGAACGAACTTTCAAAAAAACTTGAAATTAATGAAAGAAAACAAGGCTCTTTGGATTTTGAAATTCCACAAGTTCAATTCATTTTTGATGAAAATGGAATGGCGGTTGATTTTACAAAACGAGAAAATAATGAAGCTCATAAACTTATTGAAAACTTTATGATTCTTGCTAATAGAGTCGTTGCTAAAGAGTTTTGCGATAAAGAGTTGCCATTTGTTTATAGAGTTCACCTAGCACCAAAAAAAGAAAAAGTAATCTCTATTTTAGAGTATTTAAAAGGACTGGGGGTAAAAGTTCCAGCATTGCCAGATGAAATAACACCTGAATTTTATCAACTTCTTATAGAAAGTGTTAGTAATTTAGAACTTAAAGAAACTATAAATAAGGTAATTTTAAGGTCTATGCAAAAGGCTATTTACAAAAACCAATGTTTAGGTCATTTTGGGTTAGCACTCAAATATTATTGCCATTTTACATCACCTATTAGAAGATATCCAGATTTAACTATTCATAGAATAATAAAAGAGAGTCTTAAAAAAGAAATTAAAGGGCATAGAATTGATGAACTTGAAAATTTCACTTTTGAAGTGGGCGAACAATCTAGTATGACTGAAAAGAATGCCGATAAATGTGAAAGAGAAGTTGACGATTTATGGAAAGCATATTTAATGAAAGATCGCATTGGAGAAGAATTTGAAGGATTAGTTAGTTCGGTAACAAATTTTGGTGTCTTTGTTGAACTTGATAATACTGTAGAAGGAATGATAAAAATTGAAGATTTAGATGATACATTTTTACTTTTTGAAAGACAACTTAAACTTAAAGGTCAAAGAATGTCTTTCAGTGTGGGCGATAAGATACTTGTCAAGTTAACAAATTCAAATATATTCACAAGAAAAATTGATTTTGAATATATAAGACACATAAAATAGAAATTTTTGTTTAATATCAAAAATTTTGAAAATATTTAAAAATTTATAAAAAAAATGATATTTTTATATAATTTTTTCAAAAAAAATTAATTAGGGTATTGAAAAAATAGTAAATCAGTGTTATAATAGGAGGTGAAATGAAGATAATAACTAATAATAAAAAAGCTTATCATAATTTCTTCGTTTCTGATACTCTTGAAGCAGGCATTGAACTTAAAGGTAACGAAATAAAATCTGTTTGTCAGGGAAAGATAAATTTAAGTGATGGCTATGTTGTCATTAAAGACGGGCAAGCATTATTGAAAAATTGTCATATCTCTGCTTATCAAGATTCTACTGAAAGTGAATGCAAGCGTACAAGAAGACTTCTCTTACATAAAAATCAAATTCTAAAACTAGAAAGACAAGTCAAAGAAAAGGGGTTTTCAATTGTTCCAACCAAAGTCTATTTCTCTAATGGTTATGTGAAAGTTGAAATTGCTCTAGCTAAAGGAAAGAAACTTTATGATAAGAGACAGGTCCTTAAAGAGAAGGCTGTCAAAAGGGACCTTGACCGTGTAATGAAAAACCATTAACCTTTCGGGGGCGTTATTGGTTTCGACGGAGAGCATTGGTCAAAATGTAAAGCATGTGGTGCGTTCTCACCTAAAAGGAACATTTGCAAATAAACGCAAACGAAAATAAAACTGTTAGAATGCCAAGCTCACTTGCTTACGCTGCCTAACAATAAACATTGCCAAACAGATTTTGGCACAACTAAGATAATTTCGCTAGATTATCTAAAGGTTGTTTAAAAAAGCGCTCTGCAATTAATGTTTGTCTAGACTTTAATTGTAATAATTTAAGACTAGCTTTTCAAAAGATTGTTTATGGTCGTTTGAGATGCGAATTTAAAACATAAACTAAACATGTAGAAAAGTTTTGCACGAGTTTTTCGGAAGAGGGTTCAAATCCCTCCGTCTCCACCAAAAATTACACAATTTAAGCCAAAAAATAAAAAAAAGGAAGTGAAATTTATGACAAGTTCAGTTATTATTACCGTAGTTGTTGTTCTTGGAATTGTTATTGCTGGAGGTTTTCTTCTTTATTTTATGGGCGACCTTTTTATGAGCCTTGCACACAAGGGTAAAGATGAAGAAGCAATTAGAATAAGCCAAGAAAAAAGAACAAGAGCTCTTGAAAATAGAGTTAATGCTCTTGAAAATAGTGAAAGAGCTAAAAATGATCCAGATATTAAAACAGTATTATATAATGGTGCTGTAGTAGAAGCTTATAACCCAGAAGCTGAAGAAACAGAATCAACTGAAGAAGTAGAAGAACAAGAAGTTGACTCTAATGTTAATGATGCGACAGAAGAAGTAGAAAATACTGAAGAAAATAACGAAGTTCAAGAAGAAACAGAAGAAGCACAAGAAGAGGAAGATACTTCTGAATATATTAAAAAGCGTCGTCAAGAACTCATGGAAAGACTTATGAAGATGAGACAATCTGAAGAAGAGGAAGATGCTTCAGATACTGTTGATATGACAGAAGAAACAGAAGACGAAACAACTCAAGACGAACAAACTGAAACAACTGATGTTGAAGAAGTAGAAGAAGTTGAAGAACAAACTGAAACTACAGAAGAAGAAACAGATACTGCAGAAGAAGAATCAGTTACTGCAAGTGAAGAAGTAGAAGAAAATAATGAAGAATCAAGTACAGAAGAATCTACAGACGATTCTGTAAATAACATAATCACTGATGAAATTGTTGAACAAGCAAGAGCAGGAGAAGTTTCACTTGCTAATACTATGTCTCTTGATGAACTCGAAGAAAAACTTAAACAAGAACAAGATAAATTAAAGGCAAACGAAAAAGATCTTCGTCAATGCAAAAAAGAATTTATTCCATTAAGAAGAGTAAAAAAGACTCTTGAAAGCGATGAGAAAAAATTGCGTAGAAAAGAAGCTCTCGTTGCAAAACAAAAAGTTGTTCTTTATGGTGTTAATAACTATGCTGATATAGATGAAGAGAAAGCTAAAAAACTTGCTGAAGACCTTGATCTTCTTGACGGACTTAAACTTTCAGTTCAACATTGCGAAGAAGTAATGAGTAAAAATGCTGAAAGATATCCATTACTTGAAAAAATATTCAACTTACTTTCTACACAAAACGCTGAAATTAAGGAAAATATTAAAAATATTCAAGAAGCTATTGATTCATTAAATTCTGATGATAATGGTGATGGTAACAGCGAAGGAAGTGCTGAATAATAAAAAAAAGATACTTAAAATTAAGTATCTTTTTTTAATAAACCTTTTTGTTTAATGTTTTATTCTAATATAAAAAATTTATTTCCAATCAATAGGTTCAATTCCATTCGACTTTAAAAATTCATTGCATTTAGAAAAGTGTTTGCATCCAAAAAAACCACGATAGGCTGATAGTGGACTTGGGTGAGGTGCTTTTAAAATAAGATGTTGTTTTTCAATTAAGTCTTGATAACTTTGGGCATAACTTCCCCATAACAAGAAAACAATAGGTTTTTCTCTTTTACCTAATAGTTCGATAATTTTTCTTGTCAAATTTTCCCAACCTTTATCTTTATGTGAATTTGCTAACCCTTTTCTAACAGTTAAGACAGTATTTAAAAGTAATACACCTTGATTAGCCCATCTTTCAAGATTGCCATTATTTAAACATTTTATTCCTAAATCATTTTCTATTTCTTTCATTATATTGATAAGTGATGGTGGAATTTGAATATTTTCTGGAACAGAGAAAGAAAGCCCTTGTGCTTGTCCAGGTTCATGATAAGGGTCCTGACCTATAATAACCACTTTTACTTTTTCAAAAGGAACATGATTTATTGCATTAAAAATCTTATCTTCTTGAGGATAAATTGTATTATTAGCATATTCATTGTTTAAAAATTCTTGTAATTTTATAAAATAAGGCTTTTCAAACTCATCTTTTAATAATTCAAACCAACTTTTTCTTATTGTAATCATAAAAATATTATATAAATTTATAAAAAAAATGTCAAATAAGATATGACTTAAATATTTAATAAACTTACAAAATAAATTTTTGATTAATAATTTTAAAATATCTCCCAAATTAATATAAGTTTTGACATATACTATAATTATTGTTATAATAATTTAAATAATTTTAATAAGATATCAATTTAATACCAACAAGATTAATCACTAAACAATTTTTGTTAAATAAAATATATTTTAAATTTTTAAAAGTATTCTATTTAAAAGTGAGGATTTATGATTGGAGAAAAAAGAATAAAATTTATTTTATTATATTTAATTATATTAATGTCAACCACCTTAGTTGGTATAATTTTTTGCTTTAATAATTTCAATCAATATACCAAACCACAAGCAGGATTTGAATCTTGGAATTTTTATATTAAATCAATGTTAAAAAATGCCACAACATTTAATGATAAATATTCTTATTCTCCATATAATGTTAATAATCAATCTATTTGTTGGCCCGGACAACTGACTATGACTCCATCAAATGTTTCAATAGATGACTCTTCGAGTGATAGTGATGGTTATGTTAGAGCCCCTAAAACAAATTCTGCTTCAAATGCAACAAATTCGAATTTTGCAGTTTCGGATTTAGCAGCTTTTGGTAGTCGCTCTATTACAGCTACTATAACTGCTACTGCACAAGCAAATATAGGTTTTCAATATTTAGGGATGAAAGACATTTCCTCAACTGATTATGAAAAATATACCCTAAAAAAGCAATATGAAATAGATGAATCAGGTCTAAGCAATAGTTTATCACAAACTAAAACAATAAAACAAAATTTGCATGGTGACAGTGTTAATCATTATGTATATTATATTGCAATGTTTAAGCCTCATGAATACAAAATAAACATAAATGTTCTTGACCCTGAAGGTAATGAATTATATGAAAGTGGTGAAGCGGGTAAATTTGATTTAAAAATTCACACAGGAAAAGTTTATAGCAATATTTATAATGAAGTTTCTGATAAATTGCCTTATAAGCAAATTTGGACTATTTCAAATATAAGACCAGGCACAGGAATGCACCTTAAAAGTGTTAGTTGTTCAAATGGAACAATTATAAATAATAATGGAACATATACTTATCAAGGTAATTTTTCAAAAAATCCAAATGGAGATTGGGATGATACTATAACAATTCAGATGGATTGGAATGATTATGTTGTATCTATTGATGATAAGAATACATATTCTGAAGAAATAAGATATATAAAAGACACATTAGTTAATGGCTCAAGTGCAAATTCGTCAAATCATTGGTTAGAAATACAAGCAATTGGAAATGATGGAATTAATTATGCCCATAAAAATTATGGAGCAAAATCATCAAACAATTTTAGTATTAATACAACAGAAGCTTTATTAAATGGAAATATTGGATTAGATGAATGGAAATTATCAGGTATGAGTGCAGATGGTAATAGTTATCAATTAATAGATTTGGGGCAAATAAGAACTATTGATAATATTGTAGTTTGGCATTATTATGGGGATTATCGGTTATATTCAAACAACAAACTAGAAGTGAGTGTAGACGGCGAGAATTGGCGGACTATATTTTCAACAGCAGATTGTGGCACCTATGTCGAGAGAGAAAGTGGACATAAAGTATATGTTGATAAATATAGAACTAAAACAGTAACGTATAATTCAAATTATAACACACTTCCAAATCCAACGAAGTTAGGTTATTTATTTAAGGGCTGGTTTATAACTGAAGATAGTCAAGTTATTAATTCAACAAAGGTTACAACTCCTAATGACCATACTCTTGATGCGCATTGGCAATCTTACCAACTGACTATAACTTATCATGACGGAACAAGTTTAACCAATAGTAATTATGATTATGAATCATCAAAAAATGTTGTTTTACCTACACCGACAAAAACAGGATATATTTTTAAAGGTTGGAAATTGGATAATCAAGGTAATGATTTGAATGGTAATCAAGATTTTTCTAATAATATTACTACAAGTTCGAAAACAATACACTTATATTCAAACTGGGAACCTATAAAATATAACATAATATACAATCTAAATGGTGGAAAAAATGGAAGTAGTGCTCCAGCAGAAGGCACATTTGATAGTGTAATAACAATACCAAATCCAGAAAAGATAGGATATACATTTGTAGGATGGACTGCAAGTGGACTAGATTTAAATACTGCAAAATATGGAGCAAATGATGCCCCTTCAACATCATGGGACGGAAAAACAAAGGTTACTATAACATATTTTAAAAATCTTAGGTCTACCAGTGGAATAGTAACATTAACAGCGAATTGGACTGCAAATACTTATACTGTTCAGTATAGTGGTAATGGAAATACAGGGGGTTCAACAAATAGTCAAACATTTACATACGACCAAACATATAGTTTACAATATAATAGTTTTACAAGGACAGGATATATATTTATTTGTTGGAACACAAAAGATGACGGAACTGGAAAAGATTATTTGGCACAACAATCAGTTTCAAATTTATCAGCTGATCCAGGAGCAACAGTAACACTATATGCAAAATGGCAAGCAACATGGGCAAGTAGTGGAATAAAGCAACCAACAGATCAGGATAGTGAAGGATATTATTT
>CASEOW010000037.1 GCA_949289785.1 uncultured Bacillota bacterium
AAATAATATCCTTCACTATCCTGATCTGTTGGTTGCTTTATTCCACTACTTGCCCATGTTGCTTGCCATTTTGCATATAGTGTTACTATTCCACCATTTGTTGAAGTGAGATTCTTTACACTTTGTCCAGCTAAATAATTAGTTCCAGTCCCATTTGCTTGAGTATTCCACCCAGTAAATATATATCCTGTCCTTGTAAAACTATTAGATTGTAAACTATATGTTTGGTCATATGTAAATGTTTGACTAACTGTTGAACCTCCAGTATTTCCATTACCATTATATTGAACAGTATAAGTATTTACATTCCATTTAGATATAGCCATATGATCTTGATCAGTAGTCATTTGAGTAGATGAAGTAATGAGGTTATTATTATAATACCAACCAGCAAAAGTATATCCTGTTTTGCTAATTGTTGGTAATGTTCCATAAGTATTATCATATGTTACTGTTTTGCTTCTATATGCATCAACATATACCTTATTTCCATGTGATTTTTCTAAATACTTTCCAGTATCTTCAGTTGAAAATATAGTTCTCCAATTAATTCCATCTACACTAACCTCAAGTATATTTTTATTATAAGTTCTACCATCTCCATAATAATGCCATACCACTATATATTCAATATCTCTTATCTGTCCCAAATCTATAATTTGAAAACAATTGCCTACTATATCCATACCAGATTGTTGCCATTCACTTAAGCCAATATTGCCATTTAATAAAGCACTACTTGTTATAGTCCCTAAATTATTTTTAGAAGTAGCTCCTTTATCTTTATGAGCATAGTTAACACCATCACTACCAAAAGCTTGTATCTCTAACCAATGATTCGAAGCATTTGCAGAAGATCCACCAGATAAACTATCTCTTATATATCTTATTTGATTTGAATTATTATCATCAAATGACAAAATATAATCATTTGCTTCCCACTGTGCATATAAACGCAAAGTTTTCGAACTTGTAGCTATTTTACTAGAAAAATCTTGTGTACCGTTTAAAATATTACCTTCAGTATCTAACCACCCTAAAAAAGTATATCCAGTTTTGGTTATTGTAAGTAAAGTAACATTTTTAGCAGCTTCATATGTAGTATAAGAATATGTACCACCAACTTGTTTGTAACTTTCATGACTATCATTAGGTATATCTTTATCATAATATTCTATATCAAGTTGATATGCAGTCCAATTTGCTGTTAGTGTAACAGTTCCACTGGTAGACCTAAGGTTTTTAAACGATGTCGCAGTAACTTTGGTTGTTCCATCCCAAACTATTGTAGGATTACTCGTTGTTCCATACATTGCAGTTGAAGTATCTAATCCACTTGCCGTCCACCCTGCAAAAGCATATCCCGGTTTCGTTGGATTAGGAATTGATATAACACTATCATAAGTAGCAGTTTTTTCTAAATCCTCTTCTCCATTATTTTTAACTATTTTATAAGTATATTGATTAGCAGTCCATTGAGCTGTAAATATAACTTTTCCATATGTTGCTAACCTACGAAATGTGCTTTTTGTTGTCATTGAATCTTTTAAATCATACCATGTAGTAAAGATTACCCAGTAAGCATCTTCATATTGAGCAGTATCTAAATTTAAATTTCCAGTAATTTTCCACCCATCAATTGTGTAACCAGTTTTACTTGCAACTTTACCTATTTCAATACTTTCGTTAAAATCAACTCCTTCTAAAGTTAAAGTTGCATTAGTACCTTCTCCATTTCCATAAACAATAATGTTATAAGGGAAAATTAAAATAGGATAATCTTCTCCAATTATATACCAACAATAGCCAATTTTATCATAACTCAAATCCCACACTGTAGACCAATTTTCAGAAGTTGTAAACCATTCTTCTCCCTTAGCATAAGATTTGGTATCTAAATCAGTTATTTTAGTTATTCCAGAATTTGAAGAAGAAGATGCAATTCCATAATCTACTGAACAACTTCCACCATAATAACATTTAGTAATAGTACTACCGTCATTATATCCTATTATACCTCCTTTACGGCTAGTACTGGAAGCTAATATGTTTCCAGTATTAAAACAATCAGTTATTTCAGTTTTAGATGAATAACCAGCAATTCCTCCTGACCCATAATAACTATATTCATTCGATACACTCCAAGACATAGATGTGTTATAACAATGACTTATCGAGGAACCTACTGCAAAGCCCACAATTCCTCCAGAATTGTTTAAAGCATAAACCCAACCTTCATTAAAACAATCATGTATTAATGTATTTTCAGCTAAACCTACAATACCTCCTGAAACAAAAGATTTTCTAATTGAACTTCCAACCCTCCCTGTATTAGAACAATTATAAATTCGAGTGTCATTATGAGTATATCCTACAATCCCACCACAAGAATAAACCTCTTCGTTTTTGGAAAAAGTCAATCCTGTCGATTGTATCCCATATAAATAACTTCCATCACAAAGACCAAATATTCCAGCATAATTACTACCAGAAGCAATAGTTATATTTGAAATTTTATATCCCATTGATATATAATAGCCAGAAAAACATTTTGTAAAACTTGTTCCTATAGGAACCCAATCATAATCGCTTAAACTTATATCAGCTGTTTGTTGAAAATATTTACCTGAATATGTATTTCCATTATTTACATTATATGCAAGCAATGCTAATTGAGAAGCTGTTGAGATGATATATGGAGATGATAAAGTACCATTTCCTCCATCATAAGAACTAGCTCTTTTATCAATCCATGTAGCAGCCGAAGTTGTTTTTGTATTATTTATTTTATAATTACTAGAAAAAGAAAAATATAAAGACAGCATACAAAAAAATATACATAAAGTTATAAGTATAATAAAAAAGTTTTTTGAATTTAATAAACTTTTGTTTCCCATTTAACTCCCTATATAATTATTAAGTTTAGTGTATACATTTATTTATTAATTATAAAATATATCAACAACTTTGTCAACTTTGACAAACAAAAAAACTTCAACAAAAAAGTTGAAGTTTAAATACAAACTTTAAAAATAAAATAATTAAATACTTATTTTTATGCTTTATTATCTTTTTTAAAAGCAAATTTTCTAAGCAAAAAACTTAGCCACTTTGGTGCTTTAATACAAATTATTTTATATTTGTTGTTTTCTTTTTGTTTTTCCATATTCTATTGTATTCCTTTTTTTTAAAATTTGTTACTTATTAAAGAAGAATTTTTTTTAAAAATTACATTTTCCACATTTATCTATATATGGACATTTCTTTTTTCGTATTTTTTTTGTAATAAACACAACACTTGCTATCAACATTAATAGCAACAATACCAAACCTAAGCAATGAATAAAACCAAAAGTTTCACAACATCTACAAAAAGTATAAATTACAAAGGATATACAATATGCTACAACAAACTCTATCAATACACCTATTGATGTCCATTTCATTCCTATTTCTTTTACAAGAACGGAAAATGTTGCAATACATGGAAAATACAATAGACAAAAAGTTAAAAATGAAATAGCACTAGAATATCCTGCAAAGTAAACTGCTGAAGTAGATATTAATAAAGATGATTGCAAACCTTCAAGACTAGCACTATCAACTCCATTAAACATAGCAATAGAAGAAACTATAATTTCTTTTGCAACTAAGCCTGCAATAAGTGCACTAACAGCTCCCCAACTTCCAAAACCCAAAGGAATAAAAATAGGACTTAAAATCATTCCAAATGTTTGAAGTAAACTTATTTTTGCACTATTTCCAATAAATTCAAATTTAATAGTAAAATTAGACAGAAACCATAGCAAAATATTCATAGCTACAATTAACGACGCTACTCGTGTTATAAATGAGTTTATATTTTTCCAAAGTAGTTTTAAAATTCTTTTGTAATTCATCATTCTATAAGGTGGAAATTCTAAAATAAAAGATTGTTCTTTACTTTTTAAAACTGTTTTTTCAAAAATAAATGATAAAATTAAAGCTACAACAACGCCTAAAATATACAAGCCCATGATAACTAAAATATTTTGAGCACCAAAAAAAGCACCACCTAGCACAGTATATATGGGGAATTTAGCTGAACAACTCATATAAGGTGTTAAAAGTCCAGTTTTTATTTTTGAATTTTTATCTTCCATGTTCCTAGCTGTCATAACGGCAGAAGTAGAACACCCAAATCCCATTAAAAGCGTATAAACACTTTTTCCTGACAGACCTACTTTAGATAAAATATCATCAAATGTAAAAGCAACCCGTGAAAGATAACCACTATCTTCTAATAAAGATAAAAAGAAAAACAGCAAGGCAACTTGAGGTAAAAAAGATAAGACAGAACCTACCCCACCTATTATAGCCTCAGTTACTAAACTAAAAATTGCACTACTTTCACCAAAATGATTTGCAGTAAATAAAGTCAAAGGAGAAAATATAATTTTATCAAAAATAAAACTTACACCATCACTTAACCACTTACCAAAAGAAAAAAATGTTAGATAAAAACAACCAGCTAGTAATAAAAGAAAAATAGGAAAAGCTAAAAATCTATTTAGTAAAATTTTGTCAAATTTACTCAGTCCATAAACTTTAACTTGTTTAGTTGCAACATCGTTTAAAATTTTATCAATATAATCATATCTGATTTTTGCAATATCGCTAAATAAATTAAAATTCTCATTAATATTATATTTAATTTTTATATTTTCATCATCTTCAAGAACTTTTATTTTTTCAAATAGAGATAAATTTAGGTTTTTATAAAGATTTAATTGGGATAAATCAATATTTTTTAAATATGGCAACGAAAATTTTGTAGTTTTATCTAAATTATTTTTATTTTTGAAATAATCAATGATATAATCATTTAATTTTTCAACACTTTTTTTATCACCAGCATTAGCATAAATCACTTTAACTGACAAAGCCTTTTCTAACATAGTAAAATCAATTTTTCTAATTGGTCGCTTGTCAATTTGATTTACAAATAAAACAATATTAACTCCAAGTTCAAGAAGACCAAGTGTTAAATATAAATTTCTTTGTAAATTATTTGCATCACAAATGTTAATAAAAAGTTTATCCTTATTTGATAAAATATAATCACAAGCAACTTTTTCTTCAAAACTTAATGGAGATAAATTATAAATACCAGGCAAATCAATAATTCTAATTTTTTCACCTTTATAAGAATATACTGTTGCTTTTTCTTCAACAGTAACACCATGCCAATTACCTACATGTTCATTTTTCCCAGAAAGAGTATTATACAAAGTTGTTTTGCCAGTATTTGCATTACCTACTAAAATAACATCATACATATAATCTCCTAAATACATTAACTTTTAGTTTATAATAAGGTCTTTTACGATTGTATCTCTTAATGACAAAATGTATCCTCTTATCCCTACCAAATAAGTTTTACCTAATAATGATTTTCGATAAAAGACTATTCTTTCCCCTTTAGTAAAACCTAAATCCAATAGTCTTCTTTTAAATTTAAACATCATACTTTTTTCAAATCCTAAAATAGTATATGTTTTACCAATTTTTATATTAGATAATTTGTCCATAAAATAATTTATTAAATAATTCTAAGCTTATGACAAATTTTGCATTTATTAAAAAAAAATACTTGAAAAACCAATATTGTTATGCTATAATTAGAATAAAGGAAATACAAATCTATGAAGTGCATTTATTGTGGAAGTGAAGAAAGCAAAGTTCTAGATTCTAGAGCAGGCGAAGATGTTATAAGAAGACGAAGAGAATGTTTATCGTGCGGAAGAAGATTTACAACATATGAAAAAGCTGAAATAATACCATTTTTAATTATAAGAAGAGATGGTTCAAAACAATCTTATCAAAGAGAAAAATTATTAGCATCTATACAGCGTTCATGCTTAAAAAGAAATATCAGCGAAAATCAAATAAAAGAAATTGTTGACAATATAGAAAAAAATGTTCAAAATAGATTTCTTGAACAAATTTCGTGGCAAGAACTTGCTCAACTAGTTCTAAAAGAACTTAAAAAAATAGATTTTATAGCATTTGTTAGATATGCAACATTTGTTCAGAACTTTGATATTGAAACTTTTAAAGAATTTGTTTCAAAGTTATAAAAAAATTTGATTAAATAAAAGGAGATTGATTATGATTTTTGAAAAAAATGAAAAACTTACAGAATTACTTAAAAAGGCATTTGAAAATAAAGAGGATATAACTATTGAAGGTGTTAATGGAATTGGTGCTAAATTTAAAACAACAGGAAGAATTGCAGGTGATGACAATGGCGAAGCTGAAATATATGAAAAAGCTTTAGTACTTCAATTTAATTTTAATAAAAATAATTTGATTAAAAACCCAAAAGAAAGAATAAGTACTTTCTTTCAAACTTTAAGAGAAGAAGATGTTTATCTTTTCGATCCTTCTTTGTACATTTTTACAATTTATGATTCAAATGGCAATATAATATATAACAATCCAAATAAAGATAAACTTTTAGAAGAAATTAAATTATTTAGTGAAATGAATCAAAAAAGAGATATAGAAGAAAAAAGAAATCTAGAAGAACTTGATGATGTAACAAAAAAACTTTTTGATTATATAGGCAAACCTATTGTTATTGTCGATGGTAAATCCCATCAATCAGGTGTACTTGCGTGTATTAATGGTGCTAATAATTATGGAAGAACAATGATTGACTTAGGAGTTTTAACACTATCTGGAAGTTTAACTATTGGAGATAAAACCGCTGTATATTCTATTAATCAAAATAAAGATTTAGAATTAGTTGCTGACAATTCACTAAATAAAAACAATGCAAATATAATAAGAAAACGTATAGAAAGAAGATTTAAAGATATAGAAAAACAATAATTTATGGTAAATTTCGTAAATAATAATTATAAAAACAACTAAAAAAGAACTATGTTTGATATAGTTCTTTTTTTGATAAATAATTATATATAATATAATTTACTGTTTTTTCCCTTGAGTTAAAATATATGGATTTGTAGGTACACCTTGACTTGGCAGTTCTACCAAAATTGCATCTTCCCCAATTTTAGAAACACAACCATAAGGAATAAAAAGTTGATCAGTATTTTTAAATATATTCCAGCCAGTTTTTTCTCCGGGAACAATAAAACCTAGAACTCTTGCACTACCAAGTTCAAAAACAATATCAATAATATGCCCAAGTCTGCGACCATCTAAAACATTCACGACTTCTTTGCATCTAAGATCTAAAAAAGTAGCTTCCACATTTTAAGTTATGAAATTATATTACAAAAAATGACAAATTAGACTAAAAATTCTTTTACAACTTTTAAAGCATTTTTTTCAAGTCTTGAAACCTGAGCTTGACTTATTCCTATCTCTTGACTTACTTCAGTTTGCGTTTTGCCAACATAATATCTCATTAACAAAATTTCTCGTTCTCTATCTGATAAAGATTTTATAGCATCTTTAATAGAAATGTTTTCATGCATGCTTTCGTCAGTATGCTTATTATCTGCTATTTGATCTAAAAGATGAATTGTGTCAGTTCCATCATTATAAACAGGTTCACTTAAAGAAACAGTATCACTAATAGCATCCAAAGCAAAAGTTATAGTTTTAGCAGGAATATTAATAATTTTAGAAATATCATCAATAGAAGGCTCTTCTATTGAATTTTTTGAAAGACTTTCCTTGGCTTGCAAAGCTTTATAGGCAACATCTCTTAAAGATCTTGAAACTCTTACAGAATTGTTATCTCTTAAATATCTTCTAATTTCACCAATAATCATAGGTACTGCGTAAGTAGAAAATTTTACATTAAGGTTTTCATCAAAATTATCTATTGCTTTCATAAGACCTACACAACCTACTTGAAACATATCATCAGCTTTATCTCCACGCCCACCAAATCTATGCACCACAGAAAGAACTAATCTTAAATTTGCAACAACAAAATGGTCGCGTGCTCTTTGGTCGCCTGACTTAACTTTTTTCATTAGTTCAATCATATCACTATTTTTTAGCTTAGGAAGCTTTGCAGTATCAACACCACAAATACTAACTTTTGATGACATAACTTCACCTGCCTTCATGGTATATCTTTCGCATAAGCATAAATTTCTATACCAAGGCGACAAAAAAATACAAAAAAAGTTAATATTTGCTATTTTTATGAGTTTAAATTAGTAAATAAAATGAAAGAAAGAACAATTAAACACTTAATTGTTTTTGAAGTTCAATACGCATATCATTTAAAATTCTTTTTTCAAGCCTAGAAATATAACTTTGACTTATACCCAATTTTATAGCAACTTCCCTTTGAGTAAGTTCGTCATGCCCCATAAGACCATATCTAAGAACCATAATTTCTCTTTCTCTAGCATTTAATTTGTTGATAAGTTTGTTAATTATTTGTTTTTCTGCAGGATTATCAACTGCTTGAACTTCAACATCTTCTTCACAAGGAATAATATCAGATAAAACTAATTGATTGCCCTCACCATCTTCACATAGTGGTTTGTCAAGACTTACATCATTTTTAATCTTTGTAGTTTTGCGAATTTGCATTAAAATTTCATTTTCAATACATCTTGACGCATAAGTAGCAAGTCTTATATTTTTATCCATTTTAAATGTTTTAACAGCCTTAATTAAACCTATAGCCCCTGTAGAAATTAAATCTTCTGAATCTATTCCAGAAGTTTCAAATTTTTTCGCAATATAAGCAACAAGACGCAAATTATGTTCTATAAGCTTTTCAGTTGCAGATAAATCACCTTGATCTTTTAAAGCAAGAAGTCTATTTTCTTCTTCACTTTCTAAAGGTGGTAAAAATTCTTCGTTGCCACAAACATAACAAACAATATTTTTGACATCTAACAAATTTTTTTTATGAAATAAATTATAAAAAAACAATCTTATTTTAAATAACAAATTATTCATACAAAACTCCTTTTTAAACTAACTCATTATGTAAAAGCACCTTCCAACCAAAACGCTTTTCAAAACCAGCAAATGATAATCCAACCATAACATTTTTAAAAGTTTTTTCTTGACCAACCTTAAGTTCATCAATCATAAAGACTAAAATACTACTTCCACTTCCAATTCCATTAATTT
This sequence comes from uncultured Bacillota bacterium, assembly GCA_949289785.1. GTDB lineage: Bacteria > Bacillota > Clostridia > Christensenellales > UBA1242 > Caccovivens. Next base: position 9,121 of record CASEOW010000037.1, read on the forward strand.
TCACATAATGACCATTTTTTATGTTATATCCACTAGTAGCTTTAGTCCAAGCTTTAATGTATGAAATATTGCTGTAAAACTTTGCAAATATATCATAATTAATTAAAACTATAGGTTTTTTAGTGATATTGTCATAAAGCATATTGCCACTATCTAAAAAAGCTTTTTCAGTTATAATAATATCCCCATCTTTAAAAACAACATCATAAGTAAAATTTTCAATAATATTTTTTCTTTTTTGATAAATTAATATTGATTTAGATATTAAAAAAATCAAAAATCCTATTATTGCAACAACAAATAAAGGAAATTGTCCAAAATAACATTGAACAGCATAGCAAGCACCACCAAATAAAAAGGTAGTCATAAAAATAGTAGCAATGGTAACTAAATATCCTTTGATATCTTTATTATCAAATGAAATACAAGTCATAAAAATAGCAGTAAGTATTGTAATAAAAATTTTCCATAAACCTAGATTAAATAAAGGATAAATAATAGCAACTATTGAAGGAATAATAATTGAAATAAAAATCAATTTTAAATTTTTACGAAGCATAATAGAAGTTAATTTTAAAATTAAGAAATTTAAAAATAGATTAATAACAAGCGTTTGTTCTATTTCAATCTCCATTTTAATCTCCCTTTTACTCACTTGCTTACTAAAAAAGTTTACAATATTTTTAATTTTTTGTGTAAAAAAATAATGACGAAAATTAAATAAAAAATGGTTATTATAAAGAATATCAATTTGTATTTTAAAACTCTAAATCATTATATAAATACTATTTATATAATAAAAAAAGACTAAATTAAATTTTAGTCTTTTATTAAACATTTAAATATCTATTAAAATAAAATATATGGTTTTGAAACTTAAGCATTAGTTAATTCATTTAATATTTCATTTTGTAATTCAATCATTTCTTTTCTTAATGACATATTTTCTGCATGCATTCTTTTTAAAAGAGCATCTCCTTTGTCTTTATTTTTATCAAACATTCCACCTTTGAAAGTAAAGCTTGTTTTAAAAATGTCAAATAATGAATTTACAACTTTAGAAATTCCAGTTTCTTTACCAATAAAATCTGCTAGTTTATAGACGCTATCTGTTGATGATTTAATAATACCCATAAACATCTCCTATTAAAATTATATAACAACTATTAAATTTTTTCAAGACGATAAGCAAAAATAAATAAAAATTGGCAATATAAACAATGTAATAATTTGACAATAAATTATAAATAATTTTTAAACAATATTTAATAAAAAAACGATATTGATGTAAATAAATAATCAATATCGATTCAATTTAATTTTTAAATATTTTTTAAAAAATTATTTTTTATTTCTTCTAAGTTTTTCAATCCAAGGTGGAACATCAGAAGATTTAACATCAACTCTTGATGAAGAATAATCATTATTTTCAGTAACTTGAACATTAGGTCTTGCGTTTTCTTCTTCTTGTTCTTTTTCTTTTTGTATGTAATTTGAGAACATACTTCTAGCAGAGAATTGTTGTTTTTGCCCCATATTTCCAATAGAACGAGCATTATCTATTTCAGAATTTTTTTCTTCTGGTTTATTTTGATTAGGATTAGGGAAACCAGTAGCAATCAAAGTAATCTCAACTTCATCATGCATATTTTCATCAATGCTTGTCCCAAGAATAATATTGCAAGAATCATCAACAACTTCTCTAACAAGAGCAGCAGCTTCACTTAAATCATCTTGAGTTAAATCATTTCCGCCTTTTACATTTATAAGAAGACCAGTAGCTCCCTCAATAGTTGTTTCGAGAAGAGGACTTGCAACAGCTTGTTTAACAGCATCAAGAGCTTTGTTATCCCCTTTGCCATAACCAATACCCATGTGAGCAAGACCTTTATCTTTCATAATTGTAGTAACGTCAGCAAAGTCAAGGTTAATAAGTCCAGGGAATACAATAAGGTCGCTAATGCCTTGAACACCTTGTCTTAAAACATCATCAGCAAATCTAAAAGATTCAGCAAGAGGAGTCTTTTTAGGAACTATCTCAAGTAATTTTTCGTTAGGAATAACTACTAAAGCATCAACATATTTTCTTAATCTTTCAACACCTTCTTCAGCATTTTTTGCTCTATGTTTACCTTCAAAATTAAAAGGTTTTGTAATAACAGCAATAGTTAAAATACCAAGTTCTTTAGCTATTTGAGCAATTACTGGAGCAGCACCTGTTCCAGTTCCGCCACCCATACCAGCTGTAATGAAAACAAGGTTTGTTCCTTTTAAAACTTCAGTAATAGATGATTTACTTTCTTCAGCAGCCTTTTGACCTATCTCAGGATTAGCCCCAGCGCCAAGACCACCAGTTAATCTCTCTCCGATTTGAAGTCTAGTTTCAGCTTTACTAACAAGCAAGGTTTGTTGATCGGTATTAACAGCAACAAACTCAGCAGAACTTACTCCAGCATCAATCATTCTGTTTACGGCGTTATTTCCGCCACCACCTACACCAATAACTTTAATTTTTGCAACAGATGTGCCAACAAAATTGTCCATAATATTCTCCTTGAATTTTTCTTTATTTCATTGTAATACTTTTTGAATAAATTTGCAATCAAATCTATAAAAATTTTTTAAAAAATGTATAAATAAACAAATTTGTGTTTGAAAATGCATAATTATTCATTTGAATTATAACACTAAGATTTATAAAAATCAATAATAAAATAAATATTTCGACAAAATACAACAAATAAATTAAACATTTTACCTTTAAAATAAAATTCAATTAATATATTTTTAGTTTAATTATTTAAAGCACTATTAAGAAGAGAATAAATACTTGCGAGTTGTGGTTTTTCTTTTCCTGGAATTTCAGGTTTACCATAAGCTATATTACGGCCAAGACATTTAGCAAGATAATCTCTACCACCTTTAAGTAATGTAAGTGCCGAACCTGTAAGTATTACTGGAATATAACTAGAAAATTGCCTTGTAAATAATTGTATACATTTGCTAATAACTTGACTTAATTCATCTATTCTATATCCAACAACTTCATTTACAGCTGTTTGACTAAGTTTAATCATTTGACCATTGTTTAACATTAACTCATATATATCAGTTGGTTTACCTTTTAATGATAATACTATCTCTCTTTTTAATCTTTCAGCCTCATTCATTTCAATTTCAAAAGCTTGACTTAAATCATTTGTGATAAATCCACCACCACGAGAGAAACTAGATAAGCCTAACAACCCATCTCCTTGTACAAAAGCAACAGAAGAAGACAAATCACCAACATCAATAATAACAGCAAGTTCTTCTCTTCTTTCTTTAGGAATAAGAAACAAAGCCTGACTTAATGGTGAAGAAATATATTCTACAGCACCAAAACCCAAACCAGAAGCAATACCATTAAAAAGTTCAATAAATTTTCTATCAGCATAAACTATAGAAAGTTTTCCGCTAATAGAAACAGCACTTTCTCCAATAGGCTCTAAAGTAGCGCGCCCATCATCTAAAATAAAAGATAGAGCATTTACAGAAACAATCTCAACATCATTTCTTTTGCCTTTTTCACTAGCCATATAATAAAGAGAATCTATATCTTGTTTTTTTACTTTTCTTTTATCACCAAAATTAATAGACATCTCGCATTGATGAACTGAAGAAAATTCGCTAGGAACTCCAATAAATAATTTATCAATAGTTTTTCCGACATTTAAATCAAATTCATTAATAACGTCTTCAAAAATAGAAGCAATCTTTTCTTGATTTAAGAACTTGCCTTCATAAAAACCATCGTAATCGATTTCTTTAAAACCTTTGACATTAAAAGTGTCATTTAGACCTTTTCCAGCATAAATAGCTCTTATTTTGGATGAGCCAATATCAAAAGCTAATACAAATTTATTATTTTTCATTAGTCAATACCTTTTAAAAAGTTTAACTCATATTAAATATTTTGTCAACATTGTTTAATTATTTTCAAAAGGAATAATATCAAAATAACAATCATTTTCATCATGAGATGAATAATCATAGTAGTTGTTAATTTTAAAAGTAGCCTTTAAAAGATTTTCTTCAGTTAATATTATATATTTTTCACCTTCTTCACTATCAACTTTAATAGTTTTGCCAATAAACTCTGGAAATGAAGAAAAAACATTTTTAAACATTTTTATTTTAGCACTTAAACCGTAATCACAATTAAGAATCTCAAAAGTCATACCATTAAAAAGTTTTAAACTTACTGTATTTATATTTTTTTTCAAAACAGCATCATATACAGTAGAAAAAGTTATTTTTTCAATAATATTATTACATTCTCCATTAGGCAAGTTATTTTCATATAAAGCGTCATAAATTTCATAATATCCAGTTATATTTAAAAAATCTCCTATATTATAAGTATTACTATTAATTGAAACCCCCTCAATTAGCATAGCATTAGAAGAAGATGGAATAAAGTCATTTTCAATTCTAAGGATTTTAAATTCGTCATCAGTAATATTATAGTTTTCACCATTCTTTACTGCAAAAATTTCTTCTCTTTCTGCAACATGAATAATAAATTTAGAAGGAAAAACAGTTTCAATATTTATGACTTTAATATATGGATATGATTTTTCTATATTACCAATATATCCATTTTTGCCATGAAAAAAAACAGAAGAACCATATTTAAAATTAGCACTTTCAATAATTTCATCTTCGGTGGCGGAAATATTTGTAATGCTTGTCCTAAAATCTACAGAAACTTTTTTTAGCGAAAATAAAGTAAAGGCAAATATTACACATAAGCCTATTACTCCCAAAACTATAGAACTAGCAATTATCCACTTTTTTTTCACATTTTATCCTTTTTATATTAGCTCCTAAAGATGAAAGCTTATCTTCAAAATTATAATACCCTCTATCAATATACTTGATATTATCGACAGTAGTATATCCATCAGCGACAAGTCCTGCTAAAACTAAACTAGCACCACCCCTTAAATCTGTAGCAGAAACAGAGGCACCAAAAATTTTTTCTTTACCACGAATAAACGCCACACCATTCTTTATTCTAATATCACACCCCATTTTTAAAAGTTCTCCAACATGCTTAAACCTTGATTCAAACAAATTCTCTATTATAATGCTATACCCATCACAAATAGAAGCTAAAGAACAAATTGGAGCCTGTAAATCAGTAGGAAAACCAGGATAAATTTCAGTTTCCACTTCTCCAAAAGATAATGGTCTATTATGACTTTTCACAATAATATTATCACTATCTCCTTCTATTTGGCAAGTAGTTTTTCGTAATTTGCATATAAGACTTTGATTATGATTTATGTCGGCATTTTTAAGAATAACTTCACCACCACACATTGCAGTAGCAATCATAAAAGTTCCTGCTTCGATTCTGTCAGAAATAGCTTTATATTTTGTTCCATGTAATTTTTTAACTCCATTAATTGCTATAACATTCCCACCTTGACCACTAATATCAGCACCACAAGCATTAAGAAAACAAGCAAGATCTACAATTTCTGGTTCTTTAGCAGGATTATAAATTCTACTTTCTCCATCAGTTAAACTTGCTAACATCATTATATTTTCAGTAGCACCAACACTTGCAAAAGGCAACATAAAATCTGCACATTTTAGTTTAGATGCGTCAGAATAAATATAACCATTTTTTTCAATAATTTTACAACCAAAATGTCGCAAACCCGAAAGATGAATATCTATAGGTCTAATACCTATATCACAACCACCAGGATATGCAACTTTTGCTTTTCCAAGCCTAGCAGAAATAGGCCCAAGAGTAAAAATAGAAGACCTGACAACACAAGCAAGCTCATCAGGAACATCACACAAACAAATATTTTTGCAATTTAAAAGTAAATCATCACCTTTCCATTCGATTTTTGCACCTAAATGAGAAAGTATTTTAGTCATTGCTATAACATCACTATATTTAGGAACATTTTCAAGATAAACATCATCTTGAACAAGAATACAAGCAGCCAAAATAGGAAGAATGGAATTTTTAGCACAACCTATTACAACTTCACCATTAAGTTGATTTCCACCAACAATATAAAAACTATCCATATAGATTTATATGCTAATATATATAAATTTTTGAGAAAATATTAAAAAAATTTTATTTAACAAGTTTTTATTTATACGAACCTTTTTATAAGATTTTTTTATAATAATCCAAAAATGGTTTAAAACTCTCATTAAATGTCGGACAAAACTTATTATTGTTTATCATATTTTTAATTTCTTCTAAAGTTACCCATTTAGCTTCAGAGACTTCCTCTTTTTGCAAATGTAAATCACTGATTTTAAAATCTTGAACTAATAACCATATATCAACAAAATCTTTTTTTCTTTTTAAAGTTGTAATTAATTTACTATTATTTAAATCAGGAGAAATACCAAGTTCCTCTTGAAACTCTCTTTGTAATGTTTGTTCACTATTTTCCCCAGACAACGCTCCACCACCAGGATTTTCCCATAAACATGGAAAAATTTTTCTATTATATGACCTCTTCTGTATATATATTTTATTTTCGGAATTAATTATCCAAATATGTACAGATAATTTATACTTACATTCAGGTATTTCTTCATCTCTTACAATTTTTTCTCCAGTCAAATTTTTATTATCATCATATAAATCAACAATTTCCATAATTCCTCCATAATCATTCTATTATAATAATTGTATAAAATCAACTTATAAATTATAAAAATGCTTAAAAAATTTATTTAATTTAAAAATATTTTATAAACAATAATTTATTAAAAAACTTTTTAACTGACAAAAAAATTACAAAGAATAAGTATAATTTTAAATTTTTTATATATTGTAGAAGAAATAACAAAGTGAATTAAAAAAAATTATAAACACTGTAAAAATTAAAAAAAATAATTAAAGAGCTATTTGAAACATTATAAAATAAATAAAAGTATATTAAAAGATTTAATTTAATATACTCATTTTTTTATAAACAAATTTTAGAATAAATTACTAAATATCTATTTTTTGTGTACAATATATTTTTTATTAATAAAGTACAAGTCCTGACATATATTGCTTGTGTTCTTCAATGCAATCTTTTACATTTTTAGGAGTTACCTCTTCCATTTTTACATTCTTTTTTTTCATATAATAATTCTCATTATCAGTAAAATTAACTGATTTTCCATTCTCCAAATTACATACAATATAATTAGTCTTATTTTGAGAAATATAACTTTTAGGAGTAACATGTCCTATAACTATTTCATTATCAACACAATTCATAATTATACTTGAAGCATTAGCTCCTAATAACTGGTAAGGAAAGAACAAATTAGTTCCTTTATCACCTATAACAGAAACACCCATTGATAAACCATCATAATCTTCAATATCTTTTTCGTTATTACCAACTTTTACCTGACCATAGCTTACAATTAGTTTTTCTTCTGTTTTAGGATTTGTTATTGTTGTTACAAAACTATTATCTATGTTAGACATTAATTTGACATATTTATCACCTACATTGTAAGTAATGTGTTGTCTATTCTTAACATCTTTATATTCGGCATCTATACCACTTTCCTTAATATCAGAAACATATTCTTTAAGATATTTCATATCGATTTTCATAAAATCATCTCTAAATAGATAGTATTACATTTTTAAAAAAAGTCAATAGTAAATCTAATTAATTTTTTGAAATAAACTTTAATATTCCTAAAATACAATAACTTAATAAACTATATCGAATGTTTTATACTTTCTCTTACATTTTTCTCAACATAATTAAAGATTTTATCATTATTAGCAACTATGCAATACTCAAAACCTTTATATATTTTATTTGAAATAACCAAGTTATTTTCCTCACACATAAGAATGCCGGGTAGTAAATCCCACTTTTTTATATCTTTTCTAATTAGAACATAAGCACCAAAACATTTTTGTATCATACTTGTAAATTCCCAACAACCACAACCTACAATTCTAATATCTAATACACCATCATTTAATTTAGAAAAGCAATCAAGCGTAATATTTTTGACTTTATCGTCATGAGTTAAAGTTGATAGTGCTATCATAGACGAACTAATTTCAATATCGTGATAAGTTTCAATTCTTTTATTATTTAAATAAACACCTTGCCCTTTTATACATGTATAAAGTTCATCATAGTATGGTAAATAAATAATAGAAAATTTTGTTTCTCCATTATCATAAAAAGCAACCTGAATACCAAATTCTTTTAACCCATTAGCATAGTTATGAGTTCCGTCAATCGGGTCTATAATCCATGTTCTATTTTCCAATTTTGTATCATTACAAGTTTCTTCTCCTAAAATATGGTCTTTAGGAAAATACTTTTTTATAATTTTGATAAAATATTGCTCGCTTGCTAAATCGTTATCGGTAAAGAAGTCATAACTCCCTTTTAAATTAATTTTTTTACTACCTTTAAAAAAGATATTTTTAGCTACTTTTTTAATAGCTTTCTTAATTATATCAAATTCTTTCATAACTAAACTCCTAAAAAAGTTTATATAAAAATACGAAAAATGTCAAATTATTAAATATATTTAAAAAATTAAAATATTTTATATAATCAATTATTAGTATTAATATATAAAATATTTAATATATGTTTAAAGCAAATTTATACATTATCTTTAGCAATAAATACACTTCTAAATTCTTAATATTTTTATCTGTATCAATAAAGTTTAATTTAATAGTTTATTAATCATTTTTGTTTATTAAATGCATATTAAAAATACAATGTTTTTTATAAACTATTTAATCTAAATATATTGACATAATCTTTAACCTATAATATAATGATAAAAAGGAAAAATGCGAATGAAATTTACTAAAATTATAAAAAAATATCAGAAAAAAAATTTAAAAATTTCAGGAAAAAATATGGACGAAAAATTTTTAAAGGTAGGACATTTAACAGATATTGGCGATAAAATAGAAGAAGCTTTATATCGGAGAAAAGTGAAATTTGCTTCTCCTGAAGAACTCAAGAATATTAAAAAACCTGTAAAAATTTCTACTAAGCATAAATTGCTTTTAGAAATAGTTGAAAACATGTATTTCGAAGGACTTGAAGATAAATCACATGTTACCCAAATGGAAATTAAAAATGGAAAAGTTATTATTCCTCTTGAAATGCCTCATCATTCCATTCCAGTCAAAAATATTTCAGAACTCGAATCATATTCAGATATGGGTATAATAGCAACTGAATGGTTTGGAGAACTTGAAGCTGAAAATGAAGGAAGATTGTGTACATTTGTATCTAAAGGATATTTTTTACAGGGCAAAGGTCTTATACCTGCTGGAATATGTTCGGAAAATGATATCACTTTTTACATAGATGAAAATAATGAATATTGGAAAAAAATTTCACAATATGATTTTTTTGAATATGAACATATAAAAAACACAACCCCAGAAAAATTAAAAGAATTATATCCACCTGAAATTATTGATTTATATGATGAACTAGTTGAGCCACTTTCTCCTGGTGGAAAACGTAAACACGATCATCCTTTGCGTAATACATCTATTTGGATGGCTATTCCTGGCGGTATCCCCCCACAACTAATTGTAGGTATTCAATGTCATAAAAATTCTTTAAAAAAAATAGGGAATCTAGATGAAATACAAAAATTATTCCCTAATGCTGTAATATTTGATGAAAATCATTTTGTTTATCAAAAAGAAAAATCCTTGGAAAATCAAGAATATAATAATGAAAAATTATAATGGTATATCTTGTTAATTTTATGTATTTTTTGTGTAGGTTTTAAAATAAAATCACAATAAAATTATATTAAATTACTTATCATAACATCAAAATAAGATATTATATTTCATTAAATGTATTAAAAACTAAAATTAATTCTAAAAAATAAAAAAAGTTACTACTTAAACAATAAATAAAAAAGTTAAACTATAAATATAATTTTACATTTATCAAAACTTTATTCTTTATTTAAATCTTCATCCACTTCTTTGTTTTTAAAAATTATTCTTTCTGCATTAGCTATTTTTATAATATCTGCAGTGATTTCTTTTTCTAATTGCTCTCCACTAACTTTATTTAAAACTTGCTTTGTTATATTTAAATCCTTAGTCAATAACAAAATCTTGTAACCCAATAACAAATAATTAGACCAAGAATCAGCATCCCAACATCTAAATTTAAATAAAACATCGCCCAAAATATCTTGTCCTCTTTCTGTTTTAATTAAATTATATAATTCATTAATATTCTTATAACTATCTTTTAAGATACATTTACGATGTTTAAGCCAACCCTCCTGACTATAGTCTTTAATTTTATTTAAATCATTAGATATTTGTTCATATTTTTCATATTTTTTTTGTAAATTAGCAATCCAAATTTTAATCTGTCTTTCTACTTGCACATTATCTAAAGTTTTATTTGTTTTCATAAGCAACTCCTTTTATTTTAAAAATAATAACTTAATATATTGTTTTGCTTTTTAATTATTTTTTAATTTTATTTTAAATTTTTAAAGATTATTTTTCTAAATCAATCCAATAGCGTTCAATTTGTGAACCATCATCTAATATTCTAGTATCTTCATATTTTCCGCCATTTGCTAAAATACATTTTCTTGAAGCCACATTAGAATTTAAACAAGTAACAAGAACTCTCAATATTCCTAGTTTTTTACATTTTTCAAGCCCTAATTTTAAAATTTTTTTACCATAGCCTTTTTTTCTTTCGTCAATTACAATACAATCCCCTATATGTCCACCGTAATTTAATAAAAATTCATTTAATAAATGTCTAAGTTGTAGCATACCAATCAATTTATCATCTGAAGTTCTAACTAAAATATATTGACTTGCCTCAACAATGCCATCTGGTAAATTTTCTCCATTTCGCCAATCATTACATTTTTTCAGCCAAGTGTCAAAATCATCTTGCATCAAACTTCCACATCCAGCCATACTAGAACCAGCATCCAACATCTTTTGTTTAAATTCTTCGATTTTTTCTTTATAATTTGGGGTAGGAAAAACTAATTTTAGTTGTTCCTGTTTTTTAAGCAACATTATTTTACCTCCTTATTTAATTTTTATTACTTCTTCATTAAAAACATAAAATTGATAGCTAATGTATTTTTTTTATACTACCATAATTCACCTAAAAAGTCAATATTATAATTAACTATTCAAATTAATACACAACCCTTATGTAATAAAAAATAAATAAATTTTGATTTAAACTAAAACTAAAATTCTAACACTTAAAATAAATGAAAGAGTAAAATTTTTTTATTGTGATATTTTTTTTAACTAATAATTATGCAAACAAGCAAAATTAATAACCATTCTTATTGCACGCTAATTTTTATTTTTTCTACAAATATAAAGCATATGAGAACTATATCCTTGATGGTCAAGTCTTTCACAAGTTGCTAAGTGTAATTTAAATAATAAGTCAATATTTTTATCAGTCATTTTGCCGTTGTCAATATAGTCTCTCATCATCGGAGCTAGTCCATCTGTTGCGACATTTTTAATATAAGTGCTTTTAGTTTTATTAAATTGTTTATTAAAATCTTCAATAAAATAAGAATTAAATATTTCATTCGGAATATCTTTAATACTCCCATCTTTATTTAAAGCGTAAGCCAATTCGTCTATTTTTCCTTTTCTAACACCATATGACCAAATAATAGATGTATGAGTAAGATAGGCAAACATGCAAATTCCATTTGGTTTACAAACTCTTAAAGTCTCACTAATGGCCCTGTTCTTATCCTTTTTTTTATACAAATGATACATAGGCCCTAAACATAAAACAATATTAAACGAATTATCTTCAAATTGTAAATCTAACACATCTCCTTGATAACTCTTTAAGTTATCTATTTTACTAGAATTTTCTCTCAAAACTTTGAGATTTTTTTCTACAAGTTCTACTGCTGTTACATCATAACCCATTTTAGCAAGTGCGATAGAATATCTACCAGTACCGGCTCCTATTTCTAAAATTTTACATCCTTTTCTTAGGTATTTTTGAATATAAAACAAAGTTGTTTTATATTCAAATAGTTGAGACTTTCTATTAAATCTCTCATCCTCATTTGAATTATTATAATTTGCCTCAATAATATTTTTGTATTTATTTATATATCTCATAAATTACCTATCCTAAAAAATCAAGTTATTAATATTTTTTTAATTGCGATATCCCCAAAATAACTATACCGGTTATTAAAATTGAAAAAATTCACTTTTTAATAAAAAGAATATGAAGTAGTGTAGTTTAAAGATTTGAGCCTATTAACATTAGTTAATACATTAACTTTTTATATACTCACAAATACGGATCATTCTCATTATCTTTTGATTCACTTAAAATTTGAGTTTTCATCGCATATTTGGAGACATTTGCAAAATTATCATCATAATTATATTTTTTAAGTCCAAAAGTTTGCCACATTTTAGAGAATGAATAGCCTTTATCCATCATTTCTTTTACTTCTTTATCATTAGCCACTTCATTGTGTTCTTGATTATATAAATCAACACATCCTTCTTCATCATAAATTTTGCTTTGTAAATCGCATTCTAATTTATCGCAAAAATAAGCAAATTTAGCTTCTTTAGTTTGTTTTTCATTAAATTCATCAATTAAATCTTCGAATTTCTTAGCATTCCCCAATTTAGAAAAAACTTTTCTTACAGCTTCTCTACCTTTAATTAATTTTTCATCTTTAGATATTTGCCACTGTGTCAAATCTCCTATAACAATTTCTTCAACTTCGTGCACAGCAAGCATAGTCAAAACTTTTGCTATGTCGATATCATATTTAAATTCTGACCACATACCTATAGCAAGCATTTGCACCCCATAAATATGCTCAGCTATACTTTCAACTCTAAATCTGTTAACTCTCCAATTTTTCCAACCTGTTCTAACTACATCTTTTAACTTATTGCAAAGCACATAAAACTCAATAACATTTTTTTCTTTCATCTTTAGCCTCTTTTTTTTAATAGTAACATAAAAAATAACAAAAATCAATATTTATTGCTACTTCTAGCAACATTAAGACACACACCAATCCCCGCCATAAAAACTGAAACGGAAGTTCCACCACTTGAAATAAATGGAAGAGGAAGCCCAGTTGGTGGAATTGAACCTGTAACAACTGCAACATTTAATAATGTTTGAACGCCAATAATAAAAGCTACGCCACTAGCAAGTAAGGCACCAAACCTATCTTTTGCATTTAAAGCTATTTTAATAAGTTTATAAACTAGAGCAAAAAATATTAATAGCAAAAAACATGTTCCTATAAACCCTATTTCTTCACCAATTATTGAAAGAATAAAGTCAGACTCTGCAAAAGGCAAAAATAGATATTTTTGTCTTGAATTAAATAAGCCAACACCAAAAAGTCCACCATCTCCTAAAGAATATAATGATTGGATAAGTTGAAAACCCTCTCCTTGAGGCGAAGCCCAAGGGTCAATAAATGCCATAAGTCTTTTTAACCTATAAGGCTCTAAAATAATAAGAAGAGGAACAGCAAAAGAAGCAGGAATAGAAAACATTAAAGTATGCTTTTTACTCATTCCACCTATAATCAACATAAAAAGAGTTACAAAGCAAATACACATTGTAACGCTCATAGAAGGTTCAAGCATGATAAGAACACACATTAAACCACCAACAATAAGAACAGGCAATAACCCTTTAAAAGTTTTAACTTTGTCATGATTTTCAGACATATACGAAGCAATAAAAATTACTAAAGCAAATTTAGCCACTTCTGAAGGTTGAAGTGAAATACCTAAAATAGATACCCACCTTTTTGCTCCATAACTTTCCATTCCGATTCCTGGAACAAAAACAAGACCAAGAAGAATGAAAGTAGCAATTAAAATCCACCATTTGAATTTTTTTAATAGATGATAATCAAAAAATGCAAAAAAAATCATTGCAAAAATACCTAAAACTATTCCCATTATTTGCTTAAAAAGGAAAAAATATTTGTTACCATAATGATACTGTGCACTATAATAACTAGCACTATAAACCATTAAAGCACCAAATCCTGCCAAAAAAAGCACCAATAATATTACAATGATTAAATCTTTTAAATATTTAGAATTATGACATTTCAATTTTTTCAAATGTTCCAAACATTATCTCCTTAAAAACTTCTCCACGCACTGCATAGGAATCAAATTCATCAAAACTCGCACAAGCTGGTGAAAGTAGAATTTTTTGTCCTTCTTGAGCATTGTTTTTTGCATAATAAGTTGCAGATTTCATAGTAGGAAAAATCATAGGATTATATCCATATTTAACAGCACAATCGAATATTTCTTGTCCACATTGTCCAAAACATAAGATTTGTTCAAAATTATAATTTTTATTAAAAATTTCATCAAACTCGCAATCTTTATTTTGTCCACCTAACAAAATAACAAGCCCATTCTCTCCCAAAGAATTTATAGCACTTAAAGAAGAAGAGATATTAGTAGCTTTAGAATCATCAAAAACACTAGCACCATTAATTTGACCAAGATATTCAAGCCTATGCGAAGGAGCTCTATATTCTAAAATAGCATTTTTAATAATGGTAGGTTTAATTTTAAAAATGGAACATATTGCAACACTTGCCATAACATTTTCAATATTTTTTTCTCCAAAAAGTGGTAACTCTGAAAGAGAAATTATTTTAGTTTTGTTATGGTAAATTGCATTATTTTTAATAAAAACGCCTTTATTCAACAATTTTTTTGAAAAAAAAGTTACTTTTTTGTTAATTAATAAACTTCTAGTAATTTCATCATCAAAATTCAAAACAACTTTTTGCATTCTTTTTTTAGTAATAATTTTGCTTTTAACTCTAATATATTCTTCAAAACTGCCATGTCTATCTATATGGTCTGGAGCAAGATTTAAAACAACAGCAACATTAGATTGAAAATATTTTGATAATTCTAATTGAAAATTACTTACCTCACAAACATAAATACTATCCTTATCACCTTGCATAACAGCATTTGTTAAAGGCAAGCCCACATTGCCACAAGCGAAAGTTTTATAACCAGCCTTTTTAAAAATTTCATTCGTCAAAGTTGTAACTGTAGTTTTGCCATTAGTGCCGGTAATACCAATAATTTTCCCTTTACAAAATAAAAATCCCAAATCTAATTCACTAATAACAGGAGTTTTAGTTACTAAAAAATGAGTTATTAAAGGATTGCCAATAACTTTTATACCGGGGCTCACAACAACCAAATCAAATTTCTGACGCATAGGTTCTTTAACATAATTAAAAATGTTCACAAAGCGATTTTTATCATCATATACACTAACGCAAGCGCCTAAACTATGAAGAAGTTTACTTGCTTCCTGCCCACTAATTCCCATTCCATATACTAAAACATTTTTGCCTTTTAAATTTAATTTCATATAGCTCCTGTGACAACAACATAACCGATTAATGCACTAATACCACAAATAATCGTTATTACTATATATATTGTCACAATTCGATTTTCATGCACGCCATTTTGTTCAAAATGATGATGTAATGGTGCCATTTTAAAAATTCTTTTATGTGTTTTTTTATAATAAGCAACTTGTAATATATCAGAAAGAGCAGTCAAAACATACATAATACCTATAATGACTAAAACAAGCTCTAATCCAGAAAACACTGCTAATGTTGCTATAGCACCACCTAAAGCTAATGAGCCCGTGTCACCCATGAAAATTTTAGCTGGAAAGCAATTAAACAATAAAAATCCTATCAATGCACCTACAAGAGCAAAAGAAAATAAGCTATAACTTTCAAAACCTAATAATGCTAAAATACTACCAAAAAATATAAGATATATTGCACTCACACCACTAGCAAGTCCATCTAAACCATCAAGCAAATTAACTGCATTTGTAACTGCCAAATAAAAAATTATTATAAAAGGAATAATAAAAATACCTAAATCAATTTTTACGCCAAAAAGGTCAAGCTGACTGCCAATATTTAAATAAACAAAAACAGAGATTATGATAGCAATACCAAATTGTCCTATGATTTTTTGATAAGGTTTCAAACCTTCATTTTTATGAAATTTAATTTTAATAAAATCATCTAAAAATCCTAAAATACCATAAGCAAACATAACTACCAAAAGAAAGATAGAAAAAAGATAATCTTTCTTAAGAAAACATAATACACTAAAAATGGTTGCAAAAATAAAAGTCATTCCACCCATAGTAGGAGTTCCACTTTTTCCAGCATGCTTGTCCACATAATGAAGAATAGTTTGAGAAAGATGAAATTTCTTACTAAAATAAAAAACTATAAAACCTATGATTATGGAAAAAGCTAAACTTAACAAAAAAATTAATAATATTTCAAGCATAAAATATTCCTTTTATAAATAAAATCTAATATAGTTTATTTCTTATTATTTAAAAATATCCTTAATTTTCCATACTATTTAAAATAAATAATTTTAAAATAAGTGAATTTAAAATTGATAATTATTTGTAAAAAATAAAAAACTACAAATATTTTTAAAAATTTGTAGTTTTTATGTCGAATTTGTTTAATTTTTATTTAATAAATCATTATTATTTATATTTTGTTTAATATATTATCTTTCTCTTTCAAAAATCTTCTTTATTTTTTTATTATTATTTATTTCATAAGCTGATTTTTTTTTAAGAAAATTATATACAACATCAAAGTCACTGTAAGGAATTTTCTTACCCTTTATATCTTGATATTCTTCAGCACCTTTTCCTGCGATTATAATTATTTGTCCTTCTGAATAGTTGCGAAGAGCAAATTCAATTGCTTTTTTTCTATTTTCTATTACTTTACAAGGTTTAACTAACCCTTGTTCAATATCTAACAAAATATCATAAGGGTCTTCAAATCTAGGATTATCACTAGTCAAAACAACATAGTCTGCAAACTTTGAAGCAATCTCCCCCATAATAGGTCTTTTTAATTTATCTCTATTTCCTCCACACCCAAAGACAACTACAATTTCTTGATTTTGGGCAAGTTCGCGAGTGGTTTCTATTACTTTTTGTAGACCATCAGGAGTATGAGCATAATCAATTATAACATTAGTGTCTTTATAATTAATAACATTATATCTTCCGGGAACCATGGTTAAAGATTTTAAACCATCTTGAATTTGATTTATATTTAAGCCCAATAATTTACAAACACCTATGCAAGCAATAGCATTTTCAATGTTATATTTACCTATTAAATTTGTGTCAATAGGATACTCTCTATCGTTATTTATGAGTGTAAAAGTAGAACCATTCAAATTTGTTTTTATATCTTTAGCTTTATAAGAACCATTTTCTATACCATAACTTAATAATGGCATTTTATTATACAAAACAAGTTTTTTGCAATAATCATCACCTAAATGAACAAGTCCAAATTTTGCATGTTTTCCATCAAAGAGTTTATATTTAGCTTTAGCGTAATTATCCATGTTTTTAAAAAAATCTAAATGGTCTTCAGTAATATTTGTAAGAACACCTATTTCAAAATTAATTCCAGAAAGTTTATCTAAAGCTAAAGCATGAGCTGACGCTTCCATAACTGCATACTCACAATCCTCTTTTACCATTTCTTTAAAAAGTTTATGTAAATCATAAGGATCTGGAGTAGTTAAATTTGTAGAATATTTTTTGCCATTTATATAAGCACCAAGTGTGCCAATAAGTCCTACTTTTTTTCCATTAAAAGTTAAAACTTGATAAATAGCATTAGTAGTAGTAGTTTTACCATTAGTTCCAGTTACAGCAACAATTTTCAATTTTTCACAAGCTCTATCAAAATAATTTTTGCAAATTAAAGAATAACTTTCTCTTGCATTCGATACTTTTATAATCTTATCGCCACTTTTTTCATCGCTAATAATACACTTACAACCATTATTTATAGCTTCCTCAATGTAATCATTTCCATTAAATTTGTCGCCTTTAAGAGCAACAAAAATATCACCTTGCTCAACATTTTTTGAATTTATTTTTATATCTTTAACATTTTCATTTAAATCAATGGGAATTTCTTGAACAGGGACATCTATAAGTAATTCTTTTAACTTCATATAAAAGCTCCTAATTATTTTATAATTATTTAAAATAGTCCATTTATGATTTAAAGAAAAATAAACTTAATTTATAAAATTTTTATATATTTTTGTCATTTTTAACAAATTATTATAAAAACTTATTAAATTTTAAATTATTTTTACATACATTATCTAAATTTATATTTTAAATGGTCAGACATGTCGATAAATTTTTGTATAGCTTCACTATTAAATTTATATAAAATTTTATTAGATTGATTAAATCTATCGACTCCTTCCTCTATTATTGTAGTCAAAATATCATTAAAAGGTGAATCAAATAAATTACATGAAAGTGAACCAGGAATATTATTTAATTCATTAACATATAAAATATCTTCTTTTTCATCATAAAGAAAATCAACACGAACAATACCAAAACAATCTAAACATTTATAACTTTTTTCTGCAAGTTTTTTTAAACTAACTTCAAGCTTTTTAGATATTTCTTTTTCTTGATAATCTTTATTTTCTATATATTTTTGATCAAAAGTATAAAATTTTCCTTTACTTATTTCAATAGCTTTACTTGTCATGTAGTTGCCACTAGATTTAAAAACAGCAACACAAAATTCTCTGGCTTTATTTATATATTTTTCAACTAAAACTTTATCATCATAAATAAAAGCATTTTCTATCATACTTTCAATGTCTTTTTGGTTTTCACAAATATTTATTCCTACGCTACTTCCAAGACGGGCAGGTTTTATTATACATGGAAATTTAATAGATTTAGAAATTTTATTAATTATTGATATTTTATTTTCCTTATATTCACATTTGTTAAATTGAACATATGCTGGAGTGTTAATACTAGAACTTTTCAAAATAACTTTAGTTAAAACTTTATCCATTACAATAGAGGATGAAACAACAGATGAACTTGTGTATGGAATTTGAGAAAGTTCCAAAAGACCTTGCAATGTTCCATCTTCTCCACCATGTCCATGATTGCATAATAGGGCACAATCAATTTTTATTCTTTTTTTAATTGTTTTGTTTTTATATAAAATTATTTCTCCTTTACCTAACTCAAAAGTTACATTAAGACATTTTTTTTCGTTAAACGATAAATAACTTTTAGCAAATTTAAGTTTTTCTCCATATAAAAATTTTCCATTCGCTGTCATATAAATAGGAAATATTTTATAATTTTTTAAATTTTGCATGACTTGCAAAGCAGTAATAATCGATATATCATGTTCTACACTTTTTCCACCAAAAAATACAGCAATATTTTTCATTATTTCTCCTTTTTTATTATTAAAATTAATAAAACCAATTATTATTTTTTTTAACTTATATATAAAAAATCATAAAAATTAATCATTTTTTATATAAAAATATGTCGAAAATACTAAATTATCTAAATAATTATATCAATAAAAATTTTTAAGCACATTACTTATAATTATCAGGAAGGTCATTTTCATATAAAATCGCACAACCATGAACTATCAACTTTTTCAAAATTTCTTGTTGTTTTTTTCTGTTATTTGCAAAAAATATTTTTTCTTTTGACATATTATGTGAAATGGCACCAGAAAGAATATAATTTTTATTAGTGTCGTTACAAATAATTAAATAATCTGCATGGTCTGCAATTAGTGTTCCAATTTCAAAATTAATTTGAGATTGACAAGAACCAAGTTCTACTATACCGGGGGTTATAACTATTTTTACCCCTTTAAAATTGCTTAAAACTTCAAGAGCTTGTCGAAAACCAACAATATTACTGTTATAAGAATCGTCAAGTATAGTCATTAGATTATTTTTTATAAGTTCTAACCTATGCTTAGTAGGCTCAAGTGAA
Organism: uncultured Bacillota bacterium; assembly: GCA_949289785.1. Taxonomy (GTDB): domain Bacteria; phylum Bacillota; class Clostridia; order Christensenellales; family UBA1242; genus Caccovivens. Next base: position 29,133 of record CASEOW010000037.1, read on the forward strand.
AATATTGCTGATTGAATATCGTCTAGTGAAACACCTAATTTGTAAGCTAAAGCACTTGCAGTAACAATATTATCAATGTTACTTCGACCTAGTAATCTAGTTTTAACTTTTATTTTTTTATTATCAATTATTAAATCAAATCGACTCCCATTTTCATCTACTTCAATATTTTCACTATAAGCAAAAGAGTTATCTTGACAAGTCAAAAATTTATTTTCTAAAGGACACTTATTAAATAATTTTTTAGTATTCTCGCTATCACCATTAAATATAATCAGACCTTCATTATCCATATTTTCAACAAGTTCATATTTAGTATCTTCAACAGTTTTTATATTTTTAAAAGTATCAAGATGTTGAGGTCCTATAGTTGTAATGATTGAATGGTCAGGTTTTACTATTTGACATAATTTTTTTATATCATCTTTATGTCTTGCGCCCATTTCTGCAATTAAAATATCGTGATCATCTAAATTATTTAATATAGTTTTCACTAGTCCCATTTCAGTATTGTAATTTTTAGGAGTAGGGCAAACTTTATAAACTTTTTCTAAAATGGTTGTCAAAATATTTTTTGTAGAAGTTTTTCCATAACTTCCTGTTATAGCAATTTTAACAACACTTAATTTTTTTAATTTTATTTTTGCTTTTTTGATATACAAAAGTTTAATTAATTTTTCAATAGGTAAATTGATATAATGGCATAAAGCAACTAATAAAGGACAACATAAAAGAATAATAATAACATCAAGTGCTCTTAAAAAAGGATTTTTAATAAAATATATTACAATGAAAAATAATAGAAAAGAAACTATGAAAAAGGTTATAATTAATCTTATTAATCTTTTGGTAAATTTTAAATTATTTTTTTTACCAAAAGCCAAAGCAAACTCAAAAACATCTTTTAAATATGACGAAATGACATAACCATTAAGTTGATATGTTTTAAGAAAAAAGTAACTTTCGCAAATGAACAATAATTCACATAAACATATGCACAAATATAGCATCTATTCCTCCCAAAAATTTTGCATTAAACGCACGCATTGATAGGGCGCATCTAAAAACGCAAAGTGACCAGCATTTTTAATCAATACGAGTTTTGAATTTTTAATTTTTTTGTTTAATTTTTTTGCCATAAAAACAGGTGTTTCTTTATCTTTAGTTCCCCATATAATAAGAGTTTTACATTTTATACGACATAGATAATCATCTAAAAAAGTGTTAACTACATTTTTAAATGTCTTTTGCATTTCAGGGGATAGAGATAAATAATCTTTTGAGCCCATGTTAAGAGTGCTTAGACCTAATTTTTTACAAACTTTATATTTGTAAATTTTGTAATAATATTTTATAGAGCGTTTTGGTTTTAATCCTGCACTATCAATTAATATGCATGAATGAACATATTTGCAACTAATAGCACTTAAAATAATAGAAATTCTGCCACCAAAAGAATGACCAACTAGATTGACTTCAACTAATCTCAAATGTTCAAATAAACTCATTAGCATTTGTGCATATGTGAATATTGTATAATCATGCGAAAGCAAACTACTTTTTCCAAATGGAGGAAAATCTATAACTAAAAATGATTTTTGAGGAAATTTATTTATAATTTCTTTAAAAACTTCACTATTACTCCCCCAACCGTGCAATAATACAATCGGGCGTTTATTTTTTTTATGATAAAATTTGTAATAAATTTTTGTGCCATTATATGAATAATACATATTATTTTTTTATGAAATATTTTTCTTTATTGTTATCAAAATTGAATTTTTATAATAAAATAAAGAAAAATTGCTTTTTTTTAAAAAAAATTAAAAAATATTTTGACTTTTTTACAAAAAATTGTATTATATATCTAAGTCATTATAAAAAGCATATTAGTGTTTACTTGAATTATTTTAGGTGGCTGAATTTTAACTAAAAGGATGGTATACATAAGTTGAAAATTACAGATGTTAGAATCAGACTTAAAGATGAAGAAAAACTCAAAGCAGTTTGTTCAATCACTATTGATGAATGTTTTGTAGTTCATGACATCAAAGTCATTGCTGGTAAAGAGGGTCTTTTCATTTCTATGCCAAGCAAAAAAAGTGCAGATGGAAGCCATAAGGACATTGCTCATCCAATCAAAACTGAAACAAGAGAAGAAATTAAATCTGCTGTTTTAGGAGCTTACGATTCAGCATTAAAAGAAAAACAAGAAACACCTGCTGAATAAAATCAAATCTTTTATTTAATCTTTAGAAAACAAAAAAAAATAGGCTTAAATTTTAAGTCTATTTTTTTTATCTAATAAATTTACATTAAAAGACTACCTTCATCTGTATTTATAACTTTAAGAACATTTTCCAAGATTCCATCTTGAACATTGTAATAAAAGTAGAATGTATTTTCGCTGTCTGTAGCTTGAACTTCTATACAGACTACTTCCCTATTATAATCAAGTGGAACAAGAGCATATCTTGAAGAAACAATTTCAAATTTATCAGGAACTTTAGCTTTTGCTTCAGTTTCCGTAAAACTTCCTTTACTTAAATTTCTAGAAGTATGATTAGTAAAATATGAAGTGGCATCATATCCAACAATAGTTCCGCTAACTAAGTTTACTTTTACTTTAACTAAATCTGGATATAAAACAATATTTTTACTTGTTGGTGCAATATTAAGATAAACATCATTATCTAATGTATCAGACCAAACAATAACCCCATTTTCTATACCATTTATAGAAGCAAATTCTAAAGCAATTTTGCTTGCTTGTTCAAAATCTATTGAATGCAAACCATTAAGACCAGCACCACTAACAGTTAAAATATTTCCACCTTGTTGAGTCATCTGAACATAAAGTTTTTCTTCTGTAGAATTAGTAACTCTAAAATTATAAGTATTAAATCTACCTTCAGTATTTCCTACATATTCAATACTTGCACCATCTTTAAAATTTTTAAGAACTTTATCTTGAGCATCTTCTTTAGAAATGTTTTCCCCACTTAAACCTTTTATTTTGCTATTAACAACAGAATCAGAGAAAGGGCCATCATAAATCATTGTAGGATATTCAACATTATTGTTTTTAAGACTAGCAAGCGTTCTAGAGAATTCGTTCGAATCTGTATCTATATTCATGCTCGCATCTAATATTACATAACCCTTATCTAGTTTTCTAGCAAAATCGTTTAATTGAGTTTTTAAGGCATCAACAGTTTGTTCAACATTTTGTAGCGTTTCTAAATCATCTTGAGAAAGTTCACCGCCCTTTGCTAATTTATCTGCTAAAGTAGTGGTATAACCAGAAATTTGATTTACAAGTTTTACAGTTTCTTCAATGTCATTTTGGCTTAAAGGTAACGAAGCTATTGAAATTTCTGCTTCTGAGGCATTAGAAGAAGCTTCTAAAAGTAATTTTCTTTGATAATCAGAAGAAGTTGAATTGTTTAATTTAGAAAGTTTATTATCAAGATTATTAACGCTATCCAACAAACTATAAAAATTACTTTCATAAACATTTTCAAGTTGATTTTGATATTTCATACTATTAGATTGACTAATACCAAAACCTATAGCAAATCCTGTTGTAGATAACGCAAGCAAAGCAGTTGTTATAGAAAGTGTTGTAATTATTTTATTTTTCTTTTTATCATGCTTGTTATTACTAGAAAGCATGCTTTGATTTTTATTTTCCATTTTGACCTCCATTATATTGCAAACACATGCTTGCCAATAGTAACTACTGTCTTTCTTGACCATATCCAAGAACTTGTGGCAGTGGCAGGATTATAATAATACAAGCAACCATAAGTAGGGTCCCATCCATTAAGAGCATCTTGCGCTGCTTTATAAGCTGTATCATTAGGTGTCAAATTAATTTGTCCATCACTAACAGCTGTAAAAGCATAAGGCTGATAAATAACTCCTGCAATTGTATTTGGGAATGATGCACTTTTAACACGATTAAGTATCACTGCAGCAACAGCAACCTGACCTTCATAAGGTTCTCCTCTAGCTTCGGCGTAAACACACTTAGCAAGTAAGTACAAATCACTTGAAGACTGACTACTAGAAGAAGTAGACGAAGATGACGATAAAGTCATTCCTAAAGCAGCAGCTGTCTTAGGCCCTACAATACCATCTACTGTAAGCCCATTTTTTCTTTGAAAATATTTTACAGCTTCCTTAGTTTTAGATCCATAAATACCATCAATATTTCCTTTATAGTATCCCCATCTTTTTAATTTTGTTTGAACTGTTTTGTTCTCAGCAGTAGTTAAAGCAATAGAAATTTCATTTACATTTTTGTTAAAATTTTCACTTACTCCGAAACCTACTCCCGCCATAATAAATGAAAAAATAAATAAAAATGATATCATAACTATTATTCTTTTGTTCATATATTTCCCCCTTAGAATACACTTTTAATTATGTCCCAAATTCGCGAAATATATACAACATTGTCAGATTTTTGTGTTTTTGTAAAGCAAAATGCTGGAAATACAATACACCACCAATTATTTCCTTCTGCTTCCCCAAGCTCCAGTATTAGGGCATCATAATAACCTTCTTCCAAAGTAATATTTTCATAAGTCCTTGTTGGAAAATATTCATTAGATAATTTAGCGTTGCTAGAATAACTGAAACCTTCATTATGTAATACATTATCAGCAATATTTTCTATAAATAAAAAATTATCTTGTATAACCTTTTTAGCTTGAGAAAAAGAAGTAATTTCACTTAATAAAGGTATAAGTCCTTCAACAATCTCATCTTTGACTTTATATTTTACTTCTTGATCCTGAACAGAATTAGAATTAGCTCTTATATGTATTCTTAAATATTCAACTTCAGTTTTAGGTTGATTTAAAGGGACAAATAAAAATATAAGCGCTATACAAATAATAGAAAGAACTGCAATTATGTATTTCATTAAAACCTCTTTTCAATAAATATGGTTGACTAAAAATTAATATAAAAACAAAAAAAATAGGCAAAAAATTGCCTATTTTATATAAATTTGTAAATTATTATTGATTTTAATTAATTTATAACATAATTATTTACTTATAAAACTATTCAACATTAAGATTTTTTTGATAAAAAACTATTAAAGATGAGTCTTGTTCAAGAGGAAAAGTGACCTCTGAATTTTGATTTAATATTTGATTTTCACTAACTTTTGCTTTTTTAGCAATATCCCAAACATCTTCACCTTTTTTTGCAAAAACAACTTCCATTGCATAATCTCTGTTAAATATTTCATCAAGTTTTTCAACTTCACTTATAACACCACAAGTCTGTGTAGAACTATGATTTATACAGATTTTAACTTTTGCATCATAAAAAAGTTCTCTGCCTTTTTTAACAACAACATCTACATCACAAACTACACTATTTATTGAATATACATCACTAATTTCACCATCAAATTTATCTGATAAAGAGAAAGGAACTTCAAGTTGAGCACTATTAATAGAACCTTCATCATCATTTAAATAAGCAACAGAGGTTTTTGCAATGCCTTCAACGTAAATTTCACCATCTTGAACATAACTATTAGTTATTGTAATATTATTTCCACCAAACAACAAAATTTTATCTACTCTAGGTTTATCTTCTTCTAGAACAAGACTACCTTCAATCTTTCCATCAAATGATTTCATGCAACAATCAGTAGACATTTCAAAAGATGAAGTGGTTACAGATAAATCACAACTTGTCGAATATAAATCTTTAATTATTTCTACTTCTTCTTGACCAAAAGCACAAGCTCTCAAAATAATAGGAATATTTATTGTAATTTTACCACCTTTTTCATCATCAACAATTTCACTAACAATTCCATCTTGTTTAACAAATGCTCTAGCTTCGACAAAACTGTCTTTATTAACACCTTCAATTTCCACTTCTTCTTTAAAAGTATCATATACATAACCACTTTCAAACTTATCACTATCTCCAAGATAAATAATTCTTGTTACTATATCCCCAGAAACTGTAACAAAATTTACGCCACTTTGAACATCTTTAACAATAGCACGACTTTCAACAAGAATAACTTTATTTATCTTTTCTCTGCTAGAAATTTCACTGGAAGTTGAAAATTCACTATTACCACAACCTATAAACTTAATAATTTGAACTTTCTCATTTTTCTTACATACATCGTCATCATCACATTTAATTGTTTGTACATCACGATTGCCATAAATAAAACCAGATTGTTCAATGTTTACAGAAATTTTAATTAAATCTCCCGAAACACTATCGACATTATAATCAATAACATTAAGATTTATGCAGGCATTTTGTCCGCTTATAATATTATCTCCTTCAAATTTTGAAGAAAATGGACAACTTACATTAACACAATTAATTTGTCCTTCATCAGTTAAAAAGATTACTTTTAAGTCTAATTGTCCTAGATAATTTATACAACCAGATAAAACTTCACTGCTTTGAACACTAGGATCCACTGTAACTGCAAGCACTTTTTGAACATTAGCACCAGCATTAATGTTACATTCAATAGTATTTTCACTTTTGTTAAGCATAACTTTTCTAGCAACACTAAAATTATTTAATTCAAATGCCATTTTACCCTCCAAACATTTTACGAGATATAATTATGAAAATAAAACAAACATTATGACAAAAAAGTTTAAAAAACAATAAAAATGGCAATAATGATTAAAAATAATGACTTTTTTAATAGATAGACTAAAATTAAATCAAATATAAAAGGAAATATAAATTATGAGAAAAGCAACAATGAATATTAATGAAATTAAAAATAAAATCTTGCAGTTAAAAGGAATTGAAGTCGAAATGAATATAAACCGTGGACGAAAAAAAATTGATACTATAAATGGAACTATACAAGATGTATATCCAAGTGTATTTACAGTATTACTTAAAGATGCAAATAGTACACTTCAAACTTTTTCATATTATGATGTTTTATGTGGCAATGTTATATTTTCTAAACAATAATAATTTTATTATTGTTAAATTTAAAAATATTAAGATATTTAAAATAATATATTTAACTATGTAAAATTTATAAAATAAAAAAAAATAAATTAAAATTTATTTGTCCAAATTTTAATTTATTTTTTATAAAATATTTATTAATTAATAGAAATATTTGCAAATTTTATTTAAAATATCTATCAAATAAACCTTTAAATGATTTACCATGTCTAGCTTCATCTCTTGCCATTTCATGTACACTATCATGAATAGCATCCAAATTGAGCTTTTTAGCAAGAGAAGCAATTTCCATTTTATTTGCTGTCGCTTCATTTTCAGCAATTATTCTTTTTTCAAGATTTTGTTTTGTTGATGTAGAAACAACTTCACCTAAAAGCTCAGCAAATTTAGCTGCATGTTCAGCCTCTTCCATTGCAGCCTTCTCAAAATATAATCCGATTTCTGAATAACCTTCTCTATAGGCAACTCTACTCATAGCAAGATACATTCCGACTTCGCTACATTCTCCACTAAAATTCATTTGAAGACCTTCAATAATTTCTTTAGGTGCATCTTTTGCTACTCCAACAAAATGTTCAGCTGCCCAATTTAAATCATTTTCAACTACTTCTTTTAAACTAGCACCACACAAAGGGCATTTTTCTGGTGGATTATCTCCATTATGTACATAACCACACACAGGACAAATATATTTTTTCATAATACATCTCCTTTTATATATTGGTATTTTATCAAATATGCTTTTTAACGCAAAGCAATTTTAAAGATAATTTTAATAAAATAAATATTTAATAAAAATTACAATTAATATAAAATAATAATCAATTATTTTACTCCTTAAATACTCGTTAACTTGAAAATCTTTAAACTTTTCCTAAATATAATAATAATCATATATGATTATATAAAATAAATATAATTAAAATATATTTTGCAAATCAAAATCCATTATTAAATTATAATTTTAATTCCTCTATTGCCTTTTCCCTATTTAAAGATTTATAAACAAAACTACCACTAACAAGAATATCCGCACCAGCTTCTGTAATTTTATTAGAATTTAAATTATTTACACCACCATCAACTTCAATTTTAAATTTATAATTATTATCCTTTCTAATTTTGTCAAGTAAACGAATTTTTTCTAAACTTTCATTTAAGAATTTTTGTCCACTTTCACCTGGCTCTACACTCATAACAAGAATAACATCTAAATCATGAATAAACATTTTTATATCTTTAATATCAGTTTCTGGTTTAATAGAAAGACCAACAAGAGTAGAAGATTGTTTTATTTTTTCTATAGCTTTAACAATGTCATTTTTATCTTTGAAAGCTTCATAATGAATAGTTAATATATTCGCTCCAGATTTTATATAATCATCAATTTTATTTAAAGGTTCGTTTACCATAAGATGAACATCAAGCATGAT
>CASEOW010000038.1 GCA_949289785.1 uncultured Bacillota bacterium
ATAAATAAAAAAATATAAAAAAATATAAAAAAATAATTAAAAAATTTAAAAAATAAATAAAAAAATGTAAAAATGATAACAAAAATAAAAACAATAGAATTTCTATTGTTTTTTTTAATTAAAAAATCATTTAATATTAAAAATTAAATTTATTTTTTATTATCAAATAAATTATATCTTTCGCTATGAATAATAGAGTTAAATATTTTTTCTTTGCTATCTTTAAATTTTAAATCAAGAATAGATAATAATTCTTTAACTTTTTGTCTTTGGGTTTGTTTATTTGCTGGGCAAGGGTTTTCTAATATAGGAAGATTTTCATTTAATTTAATAATATCATCTTCTGCAACAAAAATAAATGGTCTTATTGAAAACAAATCTACATTGGATAAATAAGACTTAGGTTTAAAAACTGAAAGTCTGCCTTCGAAAAAAAGTGACATTATAAAGGTTTCAATTAAATCATCTTTATGATGACCCAAAGCAACTTTATTGCAACCGAGAGATTTTGCTGTGCTGTTAAGAACACCTCTTCGCATGTTAGCACATAAGGAACAAGGATTTTTTTCTTTTCTTATATCAAAAACAATTTGCTTTATATCAGTTTTTACAATATGTAAAGGCACATTTATATCTTTGCAAAATTTTTCAATTTCGCTATAATCATTATTTCCGCTATTTAAATCTACACTTATAGCTATTAAATCAAATTTATTTTTGCTAAAAGTTTGATATCTTTTTAAAGCTAAAACAAGAGCTAAACTATCTTTACCTCCAGAAAGTCCAACTGCTATTTTGTCACCATCTTCTATTAATTCATATTCTTCACAAGCTTTTCTTAATAATCCTAAAATTTTTTGCATATTCTTTTTCCTTACAATACGAAACTAATTATAACAAAAATTTACAAGATTACCAAATAAATAAATGGATACTCCTTTAATACATTTATTTTTTCTTTATGGCAACAAAATGCTATACATTATGTTTGAAAACAAATTTAATATATAAATATATTAAATTGATTATATTATTTGACAAAAAGTTGATAAAAATATTATAATTTTCTTGTAGAATTGTATTGAAATTTAACTAAACGTGTTTAAAACATATTTATTTTACAAATATTAAACAAGGAGGAAAATATGAAAAAGTTTTTTGTAGGACTTTTAAGCATATTTTTAATTATTGGAGCAAGTTTGTTGGTTGCATGTGGAACTAAAAAGGTTTCACTTTCTTTATCTACTGACAATGTTGCTATTAAACTCTATTCAGGAAATGAAGAGGGTGATATTCAAACTGTAACTGCTACAGTTTCAGGTGCTGGAAACAATAATACAATTAAGGTTGTCAATAATTATGAAAGTATTATTGGTTATAGCACAAAACCTTCTACTTCTGGTAAAACAATTATCACAATAATTGGTAAAAGTGAGGGATATGCTGAACTTATCGTTATAACAGAGCAGGGGAATGTTTCAAAAACAATTTCTGTTGAGGTTTATAGCGAAGTTTCTTCTATGGAACAAAAAGTTGAAGAGCAACTTCCAAAACAAAATTTTGCCGTTAGAGGCGATACTATTGATTTAATAGAAGAAAATCTCCTTGTTTTTTATCCTTCTAACTTAAGTAAAAAAACTATAACTTGGTCATTTAAAGACATAATAACAAATGCTTCTATTGAAAATAATAAATTAACTATTAACGATGATTATTTAGATGACACAATTACTCTTGTTGCAACTACTGAGAATGGAGTTACTACAGAAGTAGTTTTACCTGTTCTTGAAAAAATAAATGATACTTTATCAATAAGTTATTCATACGATAAAGCTAGCGATTTTACAGCTATTAAAGGAATAACTAATTTATCAATTGTTCCTAACTTTGCTGAAGATCCAAACTATCAACTTTACGTAAAAGTAAATTATTTAGGAAATTTATCTGTAAAATCTATAGTTACTGATAAAAACGGTTTAGATGCAAGTGAAAAAGTTATTATTACAAAAGATGGAACAGATACCGATGGATATCCTATTTACAAAATTGTAATAAATAATCAATATCAAAATATAAATGAAAATTTTACAATAATTTTTAACATTGGTTATACAGATTATGATTATAATGTTTCAACCATTGAAAATGCCATCAATCTTATTGCAAGAGAAAGAGTAAGCAATATTGAAATTAAAAATGATGATAACGAATTTATTATAAATGGTCAAAATGAAGTTTATTATTCAAGTTATCTAAATCAATATGGAGAAGCCTATTCAGTAGAACTTTTACCTTCAACAGTTCAATCTAGTAACAATGGATATTATATTACAGTTGAATATGTTTCAATTGCACCAGGTTTGATTGAAGATGGAATTTGTCCTTTAGAATTTTACTATAAAGATTCTGTTAATGGGGCAATATATCCTATTAGATTTGTAGAAGAAAATGGAATATTTAAATCTTATAGCGCTATTAATTACAGAAATATTTATATTAAGGCTAGCGAGCAAATCAAACTTTCTGCAGAAAATATTGTTTCTATAACATTTAAAAGTCAAGAAAATGAAAAAGTTACAAAAACTATCATAGCTTCTTTAATCAAATCTGCAACTTTAGAAGAGTTTAACGCAGTTTTTGAAAATGCAGACTTTTCTGTTAATAGTTCTGTAAGAGATAATGGTGGAGCTATTAACTTAGAGAAGATATTTACTTTACAGGGGCAAAGTAGTATTAATGGAATGTTAAGCTTGGTTAATGAAAGCGAACATGTTGATTTAACTTTGTCAGAAATTTCATCAACATCAGATTCTGTAACATTTAAAGTTCTTTTAACACTAAAAGAATCTAGTTATGGAGTAACAAGTCTTGATAAATATTATTTCGTGCATGCAAATGGTTTTGTAAGTAATGAATTTAATATTGATATATTTTTACCTTTAACAACCGCAAACATAAATTATAATAATGTATCTGATTCGGTTACAAGTTATACACAATCAAAAAAATACTACGACTTAGATGGTAATATTTTTGAAGGAGATATTTCTTATAATAGTATTTCTTCATTGATGATTAAAAATGGAACAACAACTCCTATTTTATATTCATTTAATAAATCAAATAATTATAGTGCAGAGGCTAATATTACTATCAGATATTTTGATTTTGATGAAAATTCATTTACTCTTGAAGAATTTAAAGCTCTTGTTAATGATAGTGCAGGTTTAAGTCAAATTATCAATGCATCTTCAGAAATTAGCAATATTGCCAATTTTTCTGCAGATAAAAATAATATAATAACTAAAAATGTTGGAAATACTTATGCAGTTATATTTTTTACTGGTAAAGGTGATGGTGAAAATGTAGATGAAAATGGAAACATTACAATAATTAGGATAATTCAAATTGAAAGTTATATAAATCCAGCAGGTTTTTCAATAGAAAATAATAATGTTAATCTTTATGCACAAAACTCTGTATCTACTAGAGATAAAGATTTAACAACTTATAGAGCAACAATAAATTTTAATAATATAAATATTACTTATAGAGATTTATCTAATTTTAAATTTGTTTCTACTAAAAAAGATTCAGAAGGCAACTTAGTAATGGGGCAATCTTCTATTATTGGTAATACAATTAAATGGGAAAACGGAAGATATTTAATTGAAAATATTTCTATTAATAATTCATCTATTTCATTTGATATTGTTGGACTTAATACTTTTGGCGAAGGTGCTTTTTATGATGACTTAGAAATACATTATGTTATTCAAGTTCAAACCAATGAGGGATTGCAAGATATTGATTGTTTCTGGTCTACTTTAAAAATTTCTGTAAAAAATGCTCAAAGAATTGAAAGTGTTGAGTGGGACAATTTTGACGAAGATGGTATTTATTTTGAAGTTGGAAGTAGCGAAATTCAATACTTAACATTTAAAACTTCTCCTACAAATGCAAGAAATAATCACTTGATTTATGTTGTTACTGATGATACTGATAATTCTACTACAACATTTATTGATGTTGATAGTGAAATAAGAGATGACGCAGTTGCTCTTCAATTAAATCATAATATTAGTAAAGGAATGAATGGTTATTTATATGTTTTACCGGAAGATTCTGCTTATCAAAATACTATTACATTCTTCTATCTTGAGAATGGCATTGAAAAAGAAGGAACTGTAGCAATTGAACAATTAAGTGCTGTTTCTTCGATTAATGAAGAACTTTCTTGGTATGAATTTTTAGTAAATAATGCATATTTTAAAAACATCACAACTTTAGATAGTGATTATGAAGAGATATTATTTGCAGATATTCTTTTAAGAATAGAAATTAATGTAGCCGATGGTAGAGATTTTGAACATGCATACAGAATTTATGACGAAAATGAATTTAATAACATTAAATCTGATTTATATTATACCGTAATGCAAAGTATCAATATTTCATCAAGCAGAAGTTCATTAAATCAATTTACTGGTGGATTACAAGGATACACAGAAGATGTAACTTTAGTTTTAAATGGTTCTAATTTTGCTCAAAATTTATCAGGAACTATAAGAAACATTACATTTGCAGGAAATGTTACAGGTAATGGTTTTGTTGTTGATACTATTAATGAAACTGGGGTAATTGAAAATGTAACAATTGAAACTAATGGGCTTTATCCTAGTGTATTAAATTACACTGAAAGTAATTCTATGGTAGGTGGTATAGCTGGAATAAATTATGGAATTATTGATAAAGCTAGTGTGTTAGGGTTAAATATTAGCGCTTCAAGTTCTTATGTTGGTGGTATAGCAGGCGAAAACTTTAATGTTGTAAAAAATTCAAATGTTGAATTTTATAACCTTAAATCTATAACTAATGATGGTACTACTTTTACTTCTAAATTTAACGGAAATATTGTTGGAGGTATTGTTGGTAGAGCAAATGCCAATGAAAATAAAACAGGTTTAATTGAAAATAGTTTTGTTTATAATTACACTTTAGATTCAAGTTCATTAACTGGCAATATGGTTGGAGCTATAATAGGTGAACTTGCTGCTAACACAAAAATTTTTAAATCTTTTGCTGTAGGCAGTGTTTCTTTAGCGATTGCAAACAACCCAACTTCAATTACTTTAAATGCAGAAAGTGATTATTATATTGGAATAAAATCAAGTGAAGATAGTTATTCTGTAACATATTATCATGGAGATTATTTAACTAGTGGTGGAGAAAATGAAGGAACAAGTCCTAATTTAGTTAAGAGTGGAAGTGAAGGTTTCTTATCTTATGTAAACAATGGTAAACCACATTATAAAGATGTTTATCAAACTCAATCTATTTCATCTGTATCAAATTATAGTGTTTCAACAGTTAAAGATTCTAATGGATATTATAAGTCTTTAGAAGTAAATAGTAATGCAGGTATATTATTCTACTATAATGTAAATGCTTTAAATCTTTCAGAAAGTGAAATAACAGACCTTAATAAAATTAATACAATATCTCTTGCTCAATTAGTTGGACAAGAAAATATTTCTCAAAATATAATTTTAACTTCTTCAAATGAAAAAATAGCTCAAGTTATTGGAAATTCAATATTAATTAAATCAACAGGTAGTGTTGACTTAACTCTTTCAGCTAAACAAGATGTCAATATTAATAAAACAATTAATATTCAAGTTCTTTATGCAATGTCAGATATGATTGTTTCATGGATTGATAATGCTGGTAATCAAAATATAGTTCAAAATAATTCTGTGTCCTATTTACAAAAAACAAAAACTAGAAATTTTGATTTTGATTATGAAAAAACTTATGTAACTTTAGGAGCTAGTGCAAATAAATATACATTTACAAATAATTCAATGACTATTGATTATGAAATTGATTTTGCAAACTCTGAAGATAATATTATAGATAACAAGTTAGTTACTTTTGTTAAAAATGATAATTCTTATCAAGCTGTTGCAGATTTTAATGCTGTTGATACTAAAGTTAAGTTTTATACTTTATTAGACCAATATTCAAGTGATAAACAAAATGTTTATCAAAATGCTATTTATAAAACATTCTATAAAGAATTTACTTTAAGTCCTTCTGATGGAGTTATATCTTTTGACATATCAGAAGAAGGAGTTCCAATTACACCTTCAACTAATAGCACTATTTCTGTAAAAGTAGAAACTACTGCTGAAACAGATAAAACTGGGTTAACTCCAAAAATTAAATATAATGGCGAAGAACTTAAACTACTTTCTTCTGAAGAAATTGAAAATAGTAATGGTGAAAATGTTACTTATAATTATGCTTTACATGGTGAAAGTGTTTCCATCCTTTCTGTAAACGTTGTATTAAAAGATGAAAATGTTCAAACAGGAGAAATAATAAGATATACATATAAGTTTGATGTAACATTCTCAGTTCATTCTGATTATCAATCTAAAGTTTCTGAAGATATGCTTTTTGATGTTTCATTTGTAAGCAAGAGTGGAAGTGATAGCGAGTATCAAACTACAGGTTCTAGTTCATTTAAACTTAGTTTAACTAAACAACAATTTACAAATATTGACATAACTAATTACAATATTAAAGAACCACAATGGGTAAACATTGATGGTAATTTCTATGTTCAACATACTAAAGATACTCTCGTTGGCGTTGTTGCACCTGGTTCATCTACAATATTACAAATTACTGTAAATCCACAATTTGCTTATTATGATTACATGGAATTATCATATTCTAATGCCTCAGTATCTAATGCTATTAATTTTACATTACTCAAAGAGTTGGAAAATGGTAAATTTATTGAGGTTAACGATTCTGAAATAAGTTATGTAGGAGATAAAGTTGTTTATAGACCTACAGCGGAAGAAAAGAAAAGTGGAAAATTATTTTTTAAAGTTTGGGTAAACACAACTGTTGATAGTGATAATACTATAACTTTAAACGCTAGTTTCTTTTCAGGTAATGGGGGAAATCCTTTAAGTAGTGTAACCTCTTATCTCTCTGTATCTTATCTTTCAGAACCTACAGTTACAATTGATGGATTAGATTCAGCTTATGTTGCACTAGGTTCTACAGTAGATGTTGAGATTCAAGTGAAACATGATCAAACTCTTGATAGTCTTTCTATTGCTAGTGATGACACTTTAAAAGGTGTTCAATTAGGAGAGATTGGTAAGCCAAAACCTGATGAAACAAGAGGTATAAAAATTTATAGAACTTCTCTTACTCTTCAAGTTAACGCTGTAGCAAAAGATTCTACAATTTATGTACAAGCATTAGTTTCAAGAGAACTTAATGGTAGTGAAGAACAAAAGATAACTTATGCTACTGCAAGAATTGTTGATTTTAAAGTCGATACTAATAATGTAGAAATTTCAGATGCAGATAGTAACAATATTATTAATGTTTGGTTAAATGTTCCAAAATCATTTAACATAAAATATAATTGCTTGCCAACTTCTTACAACTACGATCAATCTGATAGTGAAAGTGTCGCTAAAGTTCAATATCTTTTAAATGCAAGACAAGATTTTATTGATACTCAATTATATTACAATGGTTCTTATTCTGGCGGACAAACTCCTAATACGACTAAGACTGATTACGCTATCAATTATCTTCCTAATGAAAATGGAGATTTGGTTCCTCAACAACTTAAAAAAAGAATTGTTTACATTACTGATAGTGGGGAATCTCCAATAGGGGATGCAAATTCTAATGAACCATTAAGTTTTTCATTTAGTGATGACGGAATGGTAAGTGTTAGCGGAAATAGGATGACTAGTGGGGTAAGGTTAGCAGTTAAAACCTATATTTATGCTGGTGGATATATCACTACTGAATATACATATTTTACTGTAAATGTTACTACATATTCAGATCTTGATATTCCATTACCTATATATTCTGCAACAGATTTTAAAAATCTTAATCCTTCTAATTATCAAACTTCAGATAATGTTTCAGAAGAAGATTATATTTTGATGAATGATATAGTGTTAGAAAATTTTTCACCTTTCAATACTTCATTAATAAGAAGTTTAGACGGTAATGGTTATACTATTTTTATTAAAAGTTTTGACTCAACTATAAGTGGTTCAACTAAAAACTTTGCTTTATTTAATGAAGTTACAAAAAATACTACACTAAAAAATGTCAGGGTTAATATTTACAATGGTGGTCAAATAGATGTTGATGTTTCTAAATTTAATGGAAACGGAACAATTAATATAGCCGGGTTTGCTATAACTAATAATGGTGTGATAACAAATTGTGAAGTTGTTTCATATTATACAGACGATTATGCTATAGGAAACATTGAAAATGTAAATGTCAAAGCTTGTGAATTACATGGAAATTCTGAAGGTATTAATTTAACATTAAGAAATGGTGCCAACACAAGTCCTATTACAATAAGCACTACTTCTAAATGGTCTTCAAATGTTGCAGGATTTGTTCTCAACAACAATGCTAGTATTACTAATTCTAGAGTAGGTGGAGATAGTGTAATTGTAGCTAAAGATGTTGTTACTACAAATGTAAATGGGCAAGAAATTCCATCAGGATATGTTTCTGCAGAAGAAATCCAACTTGGTACTTTTTACATAAATGCTCAGGGTAATATTTCAGGTTTTGTTAATTATAATTATGGAAATATATCATCATGCTTTGTTAAAAACATTGATGTTCAAAATCAATCTGCTGGATTTGTTACAAATGGTTTTGCAAATATAAATGGAGAGAACGCTAAAATTTCTGGAAGTTATATCGAGGGAGAAGAAACACCTAATGCCAAAGATGAAGATGCTTACTCTAGAGAAGGTTCTTCATTAAAATCTAAAACTGGTGTTATTTCTGGATTTATAAATTCAAACGAAGGAAATATAATAGATTGTTATTCAAATATTTTGATAGCTAATGAAGAAGATACTACTGAAGTATATTTAGCTTCTGGTTTTGTTTATCAAAATTCAAATTATATAGAAAATTGTTTTACTGCTTGTCAAATTCAAAGTTCTAAATTTAACCAAATAAACTTTTCAGGCGTTGATGCAAATGGTGAATTACTTGCTAAAGGACAATATGTAAATTGTTATTTTTATGATAAAAATTATTATGAACAAGATACTACTTCAGACAATACCACAGAATCTTTGTATGGAACAGGTGTAACACTTATTACTCTTCCTAATGATTCTTCTAAATATTATGGCTTTGCTATTTCAAATGGTTCGACTGATGGCATTTGGAGAATTGACGATGAAAAAGGAATAACTCTTATCGAAGCCAATAATATTTCATATTCAAATAGATATATGTTGGAAGTTGATGAAGATTATGAAGGCGCAACAGGTTCTTATAACGGTAAAACTTACATTTTACTATATTCTGTTTTAAGAATAAATAGCGGAAGGGAAATAGATACTAAGTTAGGTGGCGAAAATAATCCTATACTTATTAATGATGCAACAAATTTTGCTGAAGTTTTAGGTAATTCTTCATCTACAAATATTCAACAATATTATAGTGAATATTATATTTGGGGTTCTTATAGATTAACAAATGATATAGATTTAACATCTATTGTAAGCGATAGTTCTAAAATTCTTCCTTCAACTCAAAGAGCTTTTTCAGGAAAAATTTATGGAAATAGATTTACTATTTCTGGTATTTCAATTACTTCAGATAATATGAATACATCTTATGGTTTATTTGCTTCTATTCAACCAAGATTATCTTCAGTTCCTATTATTACAAACTTAAATTTAGATATTTCACAAGTTGACGCTGGAAATACAGTTTTTGTAGGTGGACTTGCTGGTTATATTATAGATAGTTTTATAATAAATGTAGACATAAATATTTCACAAGAAGGTGGAATATATGGCTCTAATTTTGTAGGTGGACTTGCTGGTTTTGTTTTTGGTAATAGTAAACTAATTAATTTAGAAGTAAACAATCCTACAGTTTATGCATATAAGTATAATTCTTTAGGAATTGATGATTATTTTACTACATCTAAAATTTATTCTTTAAGAACGGATATTGCAAATAATTTAACAGCTACAACACCAATTTCTTCTTCTATTATAAATTCTTTATTAAAATACTCTTATGCAGGTTCAGTAGCTGGATATGTAGATAATTTTTCATCTCAAGCTAATTCATTTAATATAAATCAATCTACAAATTATACAGCTGATAATATAAGAGTTCTTGGAGTTGTAAATGTTAGGGGTGAAGTTGCCGGAGGTGTTTTTGGACTAACTGGTTATCAAACCAATTTAAACGATGTTGGTATTGAAATAACAGCTCCTATGGAAAATAATCAATCACATATAATTGCTATGAAATATTTTGCTGGTGGTATTGTAGGTCAATCTTTTGGAAAACTAAATAGAGTTTATAGCCAATATGACGAAACAACACAATATAATATTGAAAGTAATATATCAAAATATTATCAAGGAAATTATGATGTTGAAAGAGGTGCAACTGATATTTTCTATACAGATAATAATTACTCACAAATTTATGTAGGTGGAATTGCCGGATATGTTGAAAGTGGAATTATTGAAATTTCATATTCAAAATTAAATGTTATAGGATTAAAGGCGAATTATGTTGGTGGAATTATTGGTGGTATGGAACTTGAAAATCAACATACTTACAAATATTCTAATTCTAAGATTCCAGAACAATCTATTTATTCTGCATACGTTATGAATGAAGTTTATTCTACTGGTGACATAAGAGCAAAAGATGAAGAAAATAAAATCACAGCTAATGCTGGTGGAATAGTTGGAACTATTAAAGGAAGGTCAAAAAATGTTACTTTCTTATCTGTCAATCCATTAAATTATATTTCTTTCTATGATTATACAAACGGAATAAATTACGCTAATTTAACAGCAGTTTCTTATCAAGAAAAATCAATTTCTAATTTATTAGGAGTTAATTTGCTTGTAGGTTCTGTATTTAAAAATATTTCAAACAATGAAAATATTGTATGGGAAGAAGAAATTATAAATAATAGCAATTATGTTAATAATTATTTTAACATTCAAACTGCAAAAGAAGGAGCAGAAGGAACAGATGCAAGCAGCAGTGTTAGTTCACAAAGAGCTTCTATTGGTGTATATGAATCTTATTATTATAACAATTTTAAAGTATATGTTAATTTATTTAGTGGTGTAGAAGCTAATATAGGGGCTAATCCTGAAAATAATTTATTTTATGCTATTGTTACACCAATGCAATATCAAAACATAACAGTAGGTAGAAGTTATACTCAACAAGCTTTCATAAGTTCTGGTATCTGGTTTAGTAGCAACTGGAATCATGGAACAGAAGATTTATTCCCAACTATAAAATATCAAAGTACATCTTCATTAATTTATCTTGATGCTTATAAAGAAAGCATAGAAAATGTATTAGAGTCAATAAATAGAAATCCTAATCTTACAGTAGTAGTTAGAGGTAAAGAATCTAAAGAATCTAACACATTTATAGATATTGATTTAAGAGATTTTGAACAACAATTTTTAGTAGGTGGAAAATTCGCTGGAACATTAGTTAGATATAATGATGTTAAAATCATCACTGATAAACAATTTATTGGTGAAGATGGAGTAGCTCCTGGATTTTCAGCTATAAATCTAGAAATAGCATTTGCACCTAATATTACAGATAGTTCAAGTAATAAATTTGTTATTAATTCTGGAAGTGGTTTATTCTCTGCTATGGCATTAAACGAGGTTACAATAACAGACTTACAACTTGATTTAAGTTCTCAAGTAAGTGTAGAACTTCAAGACAGTAGTTTAGATTTTGGCTTGGTGGCTGGAACTATACAAAGTTCAAGCATAGATGGAGTAACAATTCAAGCAGGTTTTGAAATTAATGATGGTTCTAATGTTTCAAATGGTTATACATTTAGTGCTTCAGAGCCTATATTGAGTATAAACAATGAAAATACTATTTCAAATTCAAATATTGGTTTAATTGCAGGAATTATAGAGCAAAATAGTTTAACTAATATTATGAAAATAGATAATATTTCTGTAACTACTGGATTTGGCAACGATTTAATTATTGTTACTTCAGGCTTAACAGGCAGTGCCCAATCTGTACATAATATAGGTGGATATTTTGGTAAGGTTGTATCAGATAGTGCTGCTCTTGATTTAAGAATTAATATTAAAACATTTGAAAATAATTCAAGTCAAAGACAAATAATTACAATAAATAATGTTCAACAAGATGCAAATTTAAATGTTGGTGGATATATAGGTTATGCTGAGTCTTTCAATAGATTAGGTATGTGTGAAGATACTCCTATTTCAACTAATATGTTTATAGTTATTGGTGGAGAAGGAAAAACTGGAACTATTAATAGTGGAATTATAATTGGAAAGAATAAAGCAAGTCTTGGTCAAGTTGATATGCAAGAATCGATTTTAAATGGTCATTTAAAAATTTCTACTGATAATAGTTTTGTAATTAATCAATTAAATGCAGGAGGATTTGTTGGATTAACTTCTAGTTCAAACTTTAACATTATTAAACTTACTTCTTTAAATTTTGAAATTAACAATCAGACAAGCGAGAATGAAAATTTCTTACAAGCACAAGATTTAAAAAGAGAAGAATTTAATAAAACTAATGCAGAAACTAATAAAAAAACATATGGTGGTAATAGAATTAATGTTGTAAATGCTAATGTAGGAGGATTAGTTGGATTAAATTCTAATACATTTGTATTAAGTGGTAGCACCGTAAGTATAAATGGTGGTTTAAATTCAGATTCGGCTCAATTTAGAATTTCAGCGAGTGGTGAAGTTAATGCAGGAGGTATTGTAGGATTATC
This sequence comes from uncultured Bacillota bacterium, assembly GCA_949289785.1. GTDB lineage: Bacteria > Bacillota > Clostridia > Christensenellales > UBA1242 > Caccovivens. Next base: position 12,878 of record CASEOW010000038.1, read on the forward strand.
TAATGAAACTGGTAAAACAGAAATTTTATCGAATGTTACTACTTCAACAATTTTTGATATTGTTAATACTTCTGTTGCCGAAAATAGTAATAATATAGGTGGTGCAATAGGAAAATCAACAAATGTTACTATTAGTGTAGGAAGTGATGGAAATGTTATAAGAAATAACAGTGCAATATTTATAAATGCTAAGAATATAAATTATGGTGGTGCTATTGGAAATAGTGTTAATTGCACAAATATTTCAGTAAAGAATAATATTATTGGTGATGTTCTTAAAGTTTATGGAACAAATAGTAATCAAGGTATTGTCAATGCTAGTGGTTTAATAGGTTTGCTTGGTGGATCTTATGCGTCTATTAATGGAAATATTTTGTATGGAGACGTGTTTATTGAATATGATGATTCTACAATAGCAACAACTTCTTTCCAAGCACTTTCAGCCTACAATTATGGTGGTTTAGTTGG
>CASEOW010000039.1 GCA_949289785.1 uncultured Bacillota bacterium
ATAATTAGTGCTTCAAAAATAACAATAGCTAAATATAAAAATATTTCTCCTAATACAATATTTAGTGAGATAAAAATAGGATTTTGTAAATTAAGTATTCCAAAAACTATTGCACAAGTTTGACTTATTAAAGCAAACAAAAAAATTTCCCACTTTTTCATAGGTTTTTTGCATGCAACATGTATGTAATAAGGAATTATAAGCATTGCAACAGTAGTTAGAACTATTACAACATCATTTAATGTATGGAATGATGCTAAATATCCTATTATGTAACTCGGAACAAGAATCCAGACTTTTTGATTAGCCCATGCTAAAGCAAAAAGCATACTAAAGGAAAATGGATAAATACCACCCGATATATTTGCTCTAGATAAAACAAAAAATAATAGTGTAAATATAATAAATTTTATTAGATAAATAAGTTTATTTTTCATAAATTTATTATAATTCTTTCAAAATATTTTGTTAAAATAAAGATTGTCATAAATATTTGAAATAACTCTAATTTTGTCATTTTTTATATTTTATTTAAAATTTAAAACTAACCAAAATAAATTGTTTTTTTATTAAATATATTGATTATTTTTTTTAATTTGTTATAATTGTGCTTGTAAGGAGATATGATGAAAACATACGCAGAAATTTATACAAGTAAAAAAGGTGCAAAATTTTTTCCAAAAAAAGAAATCGTGAATGTCGAAAATGATGATTTAGATTGTTTACAATTACCTGAAAATGTAGTTATGGTAAAATTTTTTGAAGTTGAAAATGATACAAAAAATTATACAAAACAATATTTTTTTGGAACTTTCATGTCATTAGAAGAACTTATAAATAAATATGGAAAAAATTCAATAGAATTAAAAAATATTTATTTTGATGGTTTGTTAGGAGCTGTAAAAGGTGCTGATGACACTTTAATGCCTATTAGAAATAAAGAAGAACTAAATTGTATAATTAATTATGAAAATGAAAACTCAATTTAATAATTAAAGACAACTAATAAAAACTTAAATTTATTAAAATATTTAAGTTTTTTTTATTTTTTTAAACAAAAATAAATAATATTATGATAATATAATTCTTATTGGAGAAAAAATGTTAGTTTTAGTAGATTTAAAAAAAGAACATTGCACTGTTGATTATGCAATTGCTCAAGTAGAAATAGAAATAGAAAGATGTAAATTTGCAGGAATTAAAGCAATTAAAGTATTGCATGGATATGGTTCACATGGAAAAGGCGGAGTTATTTTAATAGAACTTAGAAAAATTTTACTTTACTGGAAAAAACAGGGTATAATTAAGGATTTTTTTGGTGGCGACAAATGGAATTTATCAAACCCATTAGCTATTAAAATTCTAAATGAAGATAAAACTATATATAATGATGAAGATTTTAATAAAAATAATCCGGGAATAACAATAATTTATATTGGATAAAAAAAAATCTTCCAAATAAAGTAATGTTTTATTGAAAAACATTTTTAAAAAATTTTGAAAAAAATTATAATATTTATTATGATATGTAATGCTTGTCCAAGAAAATGCAATATAGATAGAACAATCAATCATGGTGTATGTGGTGTAAAAAATAATATCGTTATTGCTAAAATAATCGAAAATTTTATGTGGGAAGAACCTTGTATTAGCAATAAAAAAGGGGCACTTGCTATATTTTTTTCTGGGTGCAATTTGAGATGTGACTTTTGCCAAAATTATGAAATTTCACATATAATTAAAGGAAAGGAATATACCCCTGAAGAGTTTAAAAATTTAATATTATCTTATAATCTTAAAAATTATTCTTGCATAGATCTTATTACTCCTACGCAATTCACTATACAAATATATAATGCATTAAATGGTGTTAAACTCCCTATACCTGTAGTATGGAATAGTAGTGGTTATGAAAATGTTGAACAAATAAAACTTATTTCAAAAATTGTAGATGTGTTTATGCCTGATTTTAAATTTTATTCAAAAGAACTTTCCTATAAACTTTCCAAAGCTGAAGATTATTTTGAAAAAACATTAAAAGCTATTATACAAATGAAAAAAGAAAAACCAAATAATATATTTAAAGATGGTGTTCTAAATCAAGGACTTTTAATAAGACACTTAATTTTGCCAGGTTATACTGAAGATAGTAAAATAATACTAAAATCCATTAAAGAAAATATAAATAATCCTTTAATTAGTATTATGTGTCAATTTACTCCAACTGAAAAAAGTAGCATAAAAAGAGCCCTATATCCACTAGAATATAAAATAGTATTAAACTATGCTCAAAAAATTGGACTAACAGAAGGATATTATCAAGATTTAGAGTCGGCTAATAAAAATTTCATACCAGACTTTTAATTTAATTGACATTAATGTAATTTTAGTTTAAAATTATTAAAAGGTAAAAAATTATGAATGGAATAAATGCATATTTAAAACGAAAAATGATGTTTGCAAGAATATTTGGTATTTTAACTTGCCTCATTGCTATCGCCGGAATTGTTTTAAAATATCTTGCAATTATTGATGAATGGCTTTGTATAATGAGTATAGCATATTGTCTTGGAATGATATTCACTTATAATAGCAATTTACAAAATGTCAAAGTAGGAAACCCTTGGCAAAGAATAAATTCTATTTGTGCTATTTTAATGTATATCTTGGTTGTTTTTATAATTGTTTATGGTTTCACTTCAGGAGAGTTAGTAGTTCAATTTTAAAAAAAAACTTTGTGATTTACACAAGGTTTTTTTAATAAATTAAAATTAATTAATAATATCCTTCAATTCTATAAATATAATAATTTTCATTTCTACTTGCTAAAGTTTTGGTAAATGTTCCATCAGTTGATGAGAAAGCCATAATACAATAAGGTCCAACAGTAAAATAGGTTTTATTTAAAGAAAGAGTGAACCTCATATAATAAAAATATATATAAGCACTATTGAAGGCTTGCAAAACATAATCTTGTTTTTGAGTATCTTTTACTTTTATAAAAGTCTGAGTATCAAAATTGTTTAACATTGCATAAACACGAACATAAGTATAATTTTGAGTGTTTAAAGCAAAAGTATAACCACCTAAAAGCCCTTCAGGAAATCCGTGATTTAATTTTTCATCATCACTATTTTTATCATATAAAACATCATAACTTAACGCACTTGAACCGCTTTCTATTGAAGAAACTTTTTCTTCTAACGATGTAAGCCTTGTATCAAATTTTTGAACATTTTGATTTGTTTCATCAAACTTTGTTTGAAGATTTGTAATAGAATTTGATAAATTGTTTATTTGAGTTGCAAATCCTCCGATGCTATCAGTGTTCATAGCTACTTCTGTTTGCAAATTAAAAATATCATCAGTAAAAAGTTCTACTTTTTCAACACAAGATGCAACTTGTTGTGAATAATTATTTAAACTTTGTTCTAAAGAATCTACTCTAGTTGTAAGACTATTTAATCCATTAGATACATTATCTATGTTTTGACTCAATTCATTTAAATTTTCTTGTAACGCTGTAATATCTACTTCAATTTCATCATTTTTATTTTGTAGAGATATTATAAGAGAATTTAAGTTTTCATCTTTTTCTTTTAACGAATTTATATTTTCACTAACGGATGACAAATTAGATTCTAAACTAGAAATTTTTGTTTGAAGAGTATTTAAAGAATTTTGTATTGTAGAAAAATTTTCGTTAATTTCTATTTTGTCCTCATTATATGTTGAGTTTAATAAATTAAGATTAGATGTTAACGAAGAAATATTACTTTCATTTTGACTTAATTTATCTTGTATTAAATCAATTTCAGAATTTAAATTATTTATATTTCCTTCAATGTTTGTTATTCTATTAATAATACTATCTAATTCACCTGCTTCACTATTTTCTAAAAGTTTATAAATATCTGGTAATGTTTTAGTTTTTATAAACCATAATTCTCTTTTTAATCTATCGATTTCGCCGTAAATATCAATCATGACGCTCTCCTTGTTTTTTATTAATTTTAAATTACTAAGATTTCACTTTCAATATTTACTGCCAAATTAATATTAAAAAAACAAAGCGACGCTTTGTTTTTTAAACTTTTTTTATAGTTTTTTTCTTTTTTATAAATATTATTGATAAAATTATTGTTACACATGCGGCTATTATTGAAATACCAATTATAAGTAAACTACTTACACCATCTGGTTTAAGATTACTAGTTTTTACAAAACCATGAATTAATTCTCCATTTTCATCTACAAACTGTATTTGAGTATATTCTTCTTTATCATCATACCCCTTATAAATCCTTACACGCTCTCCCGCTTGTAAAACTACATCAGTAGGTTCTAAAGATAAATCGTAAACCACTGTTGCATTATATCTTATGGACGCATTAAATGTTGGATAAATAGTTTGTGTAGAATTTTGAGAAATATAATACTTATAAATATACCCCTGTATATTACTGTCTATTAAATTTATTTTAACAAATTCATTAATTTCTTCAATAACAACAATTTCTTGATTTTTATTTAAAACTAAAATATCACCATTCTCATTTAAAATTTTTTCAGATTCAAAACTTGGACTAGAATAAACATAGCAATTGTTTATAATAACAGTTGCATTTTGCTCTGGCACCAACCCTATTAAAGAACTGAAAGCAAAAATTAAAGATAATAGTAAACTCATACATAAATTATTATTCAATTTTACATTTTTGTCAAGAAAGTTTTAATAAGATTTTAGTTTAAAATTTAATTCAAATAGTAACTTAAATTAAATAATGATTAACAACAAACAAAAAATGTATGTTTTTAACATACATTTTATTTGTTTATTGCAAAGTTTCTGAATTGTCTAAATCGTTATTAATACTTAATTTCTTAGCTTTAATACTTTCTTTGATAAATTTTTTATACTTTTCTTTTCCTAAAACTCTATCAATAGCATTAAAAATTATTATAGAAGGTTTAGTTTTAGAACTATTTAAAGACTCTAATTCTTCACAAAAAGCTTCCAAATCTCTTCCTTTAATTTCTACACAAGAAATAAATTCAGATTTTTCAAGATTTTGTGCACCAGGAATACCTTCAATTTCAACTAAGAAAGGTTGTTCAGTTTCACTTGTTAAGCCAGCAGATTTATTCATAATTGTATTTAATGCTATAGCTTTTTTAACTTTAACCTCTCCACATTCTTCAGAAAGTTCTCTTGAAACAGCCTTTAAAATTGTTTTTTCTGGGTTGCCTGACTTTAAATACTCTTCAGTATCAGCTTTATCTATTAAACCTGCAAGTAATGAACACTCAACACCTGGATTTCTTAAAGCAAATCTATATTGAAATCCTACTATAAAAATGGGTTCACAGTTTTCATCAATGTAATAAGGTAAAGCAGAAACAGCATCTGGTAACCCGTCATGTTCAGGTTTTGTTGTCCTAGTAACTTGAACATAAGGTGGTAGTTCTTCACCTGTATCCTTATTAATAAATTTTCTCTCAATCATTTCAACAAATTTTGTGCTACCACTTGAACATTTATTTTCAGCAACTAACTCAATATTAGGATAATATTTTTCATTATTTAAAATGAAATTTGTTCCAGGAATATATCTTTTTCTCATAATAATTCTCCTTTTTTCACAAAAATTATAGCACACATTTAATATAAATTCAATATTTAAGAGTTTGATATTTTTAAATTTACTATAACATTTTTTTCATATAAAAAAGTTTTCTAACTATTGTTCTCGTTCATAATGAAAACTATTTTCTTCATGTTTATTTTTAGATGGTTTTAAGTGTTTTTTATTAACACTTGAGTTTTTATTATTTTGTAGTAAATCTTTTAATTGTTTAGATTCTAATTGTTTGTCTTTATTCTCTGTATTTTCGGAAAAAACTTTAAGAAACATTTGAGAAAGAACCATACCTGTTTGTTCATCTTCAAAAATTAGTGTGTTTTGAAATTGCTTAAATTTTTCTTCTAAAGATAATGAATTAAAATTTATTCCTTTATTGTTTAAAGCAATTTTTATTTTTTCAACTTTTTCATAAAAAAAGTATATAATTAAATCAGAACAAGCCGAAACTGATTCAAAATCACCTACCCTAGTTGCTTCTTGTCCTTTCCTAATCATCATTGAACACGCTTTCTCGGCAAATTCTACTGCAGATAATCTAACATCTAGTTTTAACCTTCTTCTATCTCCTTTAGGAGTATTATCTAAAAAATCAATAACATCTTTTGCACTTTTTAAATTTAATTCATTGCAAATTTGCTTTAAATCTTCATGAAATTCACACATTATTTCAAAAATACCATCTTGTAATATTTTCATTTTAATCTCCTTATAAGTTATATTATTATATTATATAATTAATATAAAAAAAGCAATATACAATTAAAGAATATTAAATTAAATATGAATAATAAATACTAACTTACAGTTATAATCAATTATTATATTTAATAAAATACAATATGAAATTTTTAATAATAAAAAAAAGAACACTTTTGATAATTTTAGCTACTATTTTAATTATTTCTATATTAATTTCTTATACTTCAATTCATACAAATAGTATACCTAAATCAGAACATACGATAGCTATTGATGTCGGACATGGTGGAAGAGATGGTGGAACTATAGGTAAAAGTACAGGTATTACAGAAAGCGAACTTAATCTCAAATATGCTTTATGCTTAAAAGAACTCTGTTCACAATTCGGAATTAATACGATACTAACTAGAAAAGATATGAATGGACTTTATGATGAAAATGCAGATAATAAAAAGAAAAGTGAAATGGAAAAAAGAATTAAAATTATAAACGAAAGTAGTGCGGACTTAATGATTAGTATTCATATGAATAGTTTTCCACTTTCATCATGTAGCGGAGCTCAAGTCTTTTATGCTAAAGGAAGTGAAGTTGGACAAAATCTTGCAAAAAGTATTCAAAACGCAATTTGTCAAAGTTTCGACAACGCAAGAGATTTTGTAACTGTCGGAGATTATTTTGTTTTAAACTATTCAAATATTCCTTCAGTTTTGGTAGAATGTGGTTTTTTATCAAATCCACAAGAAGAAATTAATTTACAAAACAATGATTATAAAAATTTATTTTGTTATAGTGTTCTTGTAGGTATTTTGGAATTTTTTAAAATGTGAATTATTTATATAAGGTTTATTAATTTTATTTATAATTGACATTTTTTTACAATTTTGTATAATAGAAATAAAAAGGAGTATCTATGCTTGTTTTAATTTCTGGATTATCGGCCAGTGGAAAGAATACTATTATACAAAATTTAAAAAATCAAAGAGATGATATTGAAATCTTATATCAAGCATCTGCTACAACAAGACCACCTAGAGATAGCGACAGTTTATTTAAAACTTACATTTACAAAACTGATGATGAATTTCGTGAATCTATTGAAAACGGAGAATTTATTGAATACGAATTTGTTCATGGAAATTTTTATGGTACTATAAAATCAGCTTTTGATGATGCTTTAAAAGATGATTCAAAATTCTATATAAAAGATATAGATGTAAAAGGTTGCATTAATTTGAAAAAATATTTTAAAAAAGAAAAAATAATTACAATTTTTTTAGATGCACCAGACGAAATATTAAAAGAAAGACTTGTTAATCGCGGAGATACACCTGAGCAAATTGTTAAAAGAATGAGTAGAAATGCTTATGAAAGAGAATTTAAGATTTATTATGATTATAAAATAGAAAATTTAAATTTAGAAGATACACTTAATAAAATCAACTATTTATTGGATCAAGAAAAAATAAATTGTAATTATAATTAAAAACTTTATTTGTTTAAATAAAGTTTTTTTATTCAAATAAAAATCATATTTATGAAATTAAGTATTTACATTTAACATACATTTATGTTATTATTAATAAGAAAATAAGGAGCATTTATGAAATTCAAAAAAGATTTCGATGAAAAATATTTATATAAAGGAACTAATGTAACTTTAGAAAAATTAATAAAAATTTTACAACAAATGTTAAAAGTTATAAATAAATCAAATCAAAATTTTGCAATTTATGAACACAATGTTTGGCCTAGATATGATTCTTTTGATAGAATTAAAGAGGAGACTTTTAAAAATGGTTTATATGTAAATACAATAAGTGTAGCATCTACTACTAACATTATAGGAAATACAAAAAGTATAACACCTGAGAATATTATAGACTATCATTATGACTGTGAAAAAAGCGCACCAAGGATTAATCTAGGAGTAATAGTACCATTAACTATTGAAGATGAATATAAAAGAACTATAAACTTTGCACTTGACAAACATCACCCACAAGTTCCTTGGACTGAAGGAAAAAGAAGTTCAATATTAGATTTTCTTGTTGGTAATAATACCTCATTGAGTAATGTTTATTCACTTTTTAATTTAGACATAAATCCCGGCGAAAATTTATATTCTTATGAAATAAACACAAGAGCTATACCATTTTTTAGCAAAGATGAAATTAAAGAACATGACTTGCACATATCCAGAATAATAAAAAATATATTAGTAAATCAATATAAGATTTTAACTGAGGAAGAATATAAAACAGTTGAAAATTTAAATCCTTATATAGATAAATTAATTTTAGAAGAATATAATAAAAATAAAGATGAAATTTATGCAAACCCTGTTTGTTGGGAAGAACCATAAAAATTATTTTCATAATAAATTAAAAAATATTAAACATTTTAATTATTAATTTTGTATTATATTTTACAATTATAATTAAAAAAAAGATGATTTTTTAATTTATAAAATAGTATTAAATTGTTATTAATCATTTACTAAAAATTAAAACAAAAAAATAGTTTATGTTTTTATAAACTATTTTTTTTGTTTTTTATTTTAACCTTCCATTAACATCTTATCAGCAATAAGAGCTATTAATTCGCCATTTGTTGGTTTTTCGTTGCTTGAATAAATTCTTAAGCCAAAAAGCGAATTTATATTTTCTATTTTTCCCCTGTTCCAAGCAACTTCAATTGCATGTCTCATTCCTCTCTCGACTTTAGAAGAACTTGTTTCAAATTTTTCAGCTATAGCAGGATATAATCTTTTAGTAATTGAACCAATAATTTCAGGTTCTTCAACAGCAAGTTTAACAGCTTCTCTTAAAAATTGATATCCTTTAATATGAGCAGGGATTCCAATACTAATGAAAATATTACTAATTTTTTCATCTAATTGTTTTTCCGCTTGACTTTCAACATTAACATTATTATTTTGCTTTGCAAGTTCCAAAAGTCTTTGTTCTAGATTTTGAGGAGTTATAGGTTTAACCATAAAATAACTTGCTCCTTCTTTTATTGCTTTTGAAACAAAACCACTATGAGAAAGATTAGATATAAATATTATTTTTGGACACTTTTCTTTCATTTCTTTTTTTAAACTTTCTAAAACTAAAAAACCGTCACTTTCACTTAATAAAACTTCACTTACTAAAAAGTCTGGTTGAAGATTTTTACAATCTTGCATTACTTGTTGCCCGTTTGATGATGAACCTATAAGTGTGAAATATTCATTATTAATAAAATATGTTTCTAATTTTTTTTCTTCGTCTGTATCTGCTATATAAATAGTATATTTCTTATTTTCTTTTTCCATAAAATCTCCTTAAATCCAACAAAATTTTTGGACATTCTTAAGATAGCACAATTTTATGGCAAAGAAAAACATAACTCGTAGTATATTTTGACGAGTTATGTTGTTTTTTGTCGAAATTTGTTAATAGTGTTTCGTTAAGGTTTTTCAACCTTCGACATAAGTTGTGTATTTCCGTCAGAATCAACTCTGTGAAGATAATAATTAGTATCAGTATTTTCGGTATCAGTCTCTGATTCTGAACTTTCTAATTGAGCATAGAAATAAACGTAGCCATTAGCATATCCACATTGACCAGAAATTATTGAAGTCATTGTAACCAAAGTATCAATTTTTCTATCTCTAACATTTATTCTAGATATTGAAGTAGAATTAGAATAATAAATATAATCTCCATCTACAAATAAAATATCTTCATAATCTTCAGAAGTTAGATATGCGCTTTCAATATTTTCTATTGACTGATTTAATGTTTTATACATAACTGAAGAGCTAGATGAAGAAATGAAAACATAACCTTCCCAAGCATTACCTATCAATGTAATTTTTTCTGCATCATAAAACCATTTTGATTGAGTAGCAGTGAAATATTTATCATCATTAACTAAATCTTTGTAATAAATAGCATTTCCAAGTTTATCACTATAATTATAAAATACGATATCTCCGCTTCTACCAAGGATAGTAGTAGTGCTACCAGCTACATTAGTGTCGTTACCATAATCAGTTACTTCACCTGTAGCAAAATCAACACTTTTTACACTAATTGTTTCATAATCACTTCTTTCTGAATTTACAGTATATATTACATTTTTAATAGTTGAAGTTTCATCGCATATTGCACAAGAAAGAACATTTTCAGCAAGAGTTTTTACTTTTCCAATACTTGAGCCAACTTTAATTGAATATAAATTATATGTTTCCTCCGCAGTTGGAGTATAAGCAATATAATAATAATTTCCATCAGAACCTTTTTGCATAGTAATAATAGAATTTTCGTCATATCTGAATGTTTCAATTTCTTTTACATTATCACCATTGAAATTCATTCTAAAAAGAGAAACTTGTGTGTAATCATAATTCATATCACTATCTCTATGAGTGTTAGCACTCGTAAAATATAAATATTCTCCAAGAGCATACATATTTTGATTTTGATAACCTGTTAGTTTTCCGTTTACTTTTTCAACATTTGCAGGACTAGGATTAATATAACCATCTTCATCTTCAGTATAATCGTATCCTAATTTTCCTGATACATCAAGTCTGGACATATATCCAGTTTTTTTTGCTGAATTATAACTAAATCCCTCTTCTGAAGAATCAGCGTAACTATTTCCATAGTAAATATAATCACCTACTAAAGCAACTTGCCCTTCAAAATAAGCTAATTCGTCAAAATAAATTTTATTTCCATTTTTATCAAAAACATTTGACACTGTCGCACAACCTGTCAAACATAACGCCATACAAAAAATTAATGCTAATGTTTTAAAAATATTTTTTTTCATAAAATCTCCAAATAATATATAAAATTTTACATTAATTAAAATTAAAAGTCAAATATATATACAAATTATAATGATATTATTTACATTCAAAAATTTTTTAAACTCGAAATTAATTAAATTATTAATTTTGATATATTGAAACCAATTTATTATCTACTTGATCAGTAGATGTTAAATAATAATCGATTCCATTTTTATTAAAATGATTACTGTATCTATTTTTACTATGAATATGACCAAAAATCACATAATCAACTTTATATTTCTCAAAAAGCAAAGAAAAAGCACTATCATCGAGATTTGTATTTACAGGAGGGAAATGTATCATACAAATAAGTTTATCCCCATCTTTTCTTAAATTACTTCCATTTTTTAAAGTCATTTCAAGTCTAATTATTTCTCTTTGATAAATTATATTGTCTTCGTCTGAAAGTGTCTTATTTGTTTCTGGTATTATCCAACCTCTTGTCCCGCAAATAACAACATTATTAAATTTCAAAGCATCATTTTGAATTGCATAAAAATCGTGAGGTAAAGAATTTCTCACTTTTGAAATAGCACTCCACCAAAAATCATGATTACCTCTAATTATTATTTTTTTGCCAGGTAAACTTTTTAACAAATCAAAATCAGCTTTTGCATTATCAAGCTTCATAGCCCACGAAAAATCACCAGCAAGAAGAACAATGTCTTCTTCCCCAACTTTTTCTTTCCAATCTGAAAAAACTTTATCTAAATATCCATTCCATACAGGACCAAAAATATCCATAGGTTTGGCACTATTAACAGATAGGTGTAAATCGCTTATTGCAAAAACTTTCATTGTAAACTCTTCGCTATCTCACTTACAAGTCTATTATCGCACTTTCCATTGTAGTTGGCTTTAAAATGTTTCATTATTGAAGGAATTGATTTATCTTCAAGAGACATAATGATATTTTTAATTTCTTCCTCAGTAAGCATTTTAGGAAGATAATTTTTTGCAATTTGTATTTGTTTTTCAATTATAGTTACTTGATTATCATTACCAACCTTAATATAATTTTCTTTTTCTTCTTCAAGTTCTTTTATAGTTTTTTGGAGAATATTTGAAATATCTGCATCATCAACTTCTCCACCTTTTTCTCTTTTTTTAATATTCTCAAGCATAATTTTATTTAAAATAACAGAATAAAAACTTCTTGCATCACTATCTTTATCTTTCATAGCTTGAATATTTGCTTTTTTTATTTCTTCGTATAACATAAATTTTTCTCCTTATAAGACAATTATAATAATTTTATAGTATTTTACAAAACAAAACTTCAACTTTAAATGGATAATAATAAATAAAAAAAATTTTTCTTTAATAATTTTGTTTAAAACTTATTTTTTATTTTTAAACATAAATAAAAAACAAGGATTACTCCTTGTTGATTTGGTAGCAGCAACTGGGATCGAACCAGTGACCTCAAGAGTATGAATCTTGCGCTCTAGCCACCTGAGCTATGCTGCCAAAATACTTAATATATTATAATTAAAAAAAAATTTTTGTCAATAAAAAAATAGAAAGTTTAAAAAAATATTTCAAACTCTATACAATATCTTTAAATAATAAAAATCTAGTAATTAATAAAATAATAAATAAAAACTACAAATTATAAAAAATCTTAATATTTTGTCACTTAATTTTGAAACTAGCGGTATTTTTAGAGAAAGAAAAGAGTATAAATTAAGTTAATTCTTAAAATATACTCTTTTTTTGTTGTGGTGTTATGCTAGATAATAAGTCTAATGCATAGTTTTTTAATTTTAATTATATATTTCGC
>CASEOW010000040.1 GCA_949289785.1 uncultured Bacillota bacterium
AGCATTTGGAGGGTGTGAATTAATAGACAACCTAATATTAGGAAGTGATGGCATATATAGTATAAAAGATAAAGCAATAAAAAGAGCTTTTTTTACAAATGAGCTAGATTATCAAAAGATACTTCATAATATAAAAAATAATTAATAGTATTTTTATTAACAGGAATTTATATAAAATAATCTAAAATTAGATTATTATTTGTAAATTTCGACAAAATTTGTTATATTTTAATTGTGAAGCAATCTATTAAGAAAAACTTAGTTATCATCATTATTTGTTTATCAATTTTAATGGTAAGTATAATTATGCTTACTGTGTTCTTTGTTAAGAATAAAAATGATAAAGTATTGAATATTCCTTTAGCTGTTTATGCAAATGATGTAGTTCTAAAAGTAGGAGAAAAAACTGATAAATTTTTCACTGTTTCAAATATAGAAGCTGATATTTCATTTGACTATCAAAACAGCGGTATTATATCTATTGAAAATAATACAATTTCAGCTTTATCACCTGGTAATTGTCTAGTGAAGGTGGAGGCTAATTATAACGGGGAAGTCGCCTTCGATCAATTTTCTGTAAAAGTTGAGGGCTCTAATTATAGTTTTGAAATTACAAATCTGTTCGGTGGTATATTTAAAAATAATACTTTGATTTTGGAAAATAACATTTGTCAATTCAAAATAAATATATTTGACAAAGAAAATGTAAAAATTGAAAATGCTTTATTTAATTATGAAATAGTTTCAGGAAACGGTGTTCTTAATTATGAAATGGGACAATTAATGCTTAGTACAAATGAGGACTGTATATTAAAATTTTATTATCCTGATTATGATTTCACTTTTGAGATAAATGTTAAGGTTATAGTTTAAAAATAAAAAAATATTTGTCAAATTTTAAATTTAATGCTAATAATTAAGTATAGGAGTATTTATGATAAATTTAGAAAATAATTCTATTATTGAAATTCCTTTTGTTTTTACTAGAGAACAAGATGGATATCATGGATTTGTTCCAGGTTTAAATTTTAGAGATATTGTAGACAAAGATATAAATGCTTGTCGTTTTTTGCTTCAAGAGAGGGTTGTACATGAATTAGAAAAATTTAAAATAAATAAATATCAAAATTTACCATTTTTTCCGTTAGATGAACATATTTATAGAGATTTTGAAAATGTGGTAAAAATTGAAAGGATTAATTTTAAAAAATAAAAAAGACAAGTTTTTAAACTTGTCTTTTTTATTTTTCATTACTATCATTGTCAAAATTGTCATTTATTTGTTGATTATTTGCTATTTCATTTTGAGATTGTTTTGTATTTTTATTATCTGAATTAGCAAATTGTTGTTTCTTTAAATTATTTTCTAGTTCTTTTACTATTTGGTTAGCACTTGCTTCAAGAGAAGATTTAATTCTATCGCTAGTCATTATTCCTACTCTTCCTTGATGAACTAATTTCATTAATTGTTGTTGATTTAACTCTTGGAAATTAGTATTATAAAATTCTTCTTCATTTGGTTTTATATATAATCCTACGCCAGAATGATAAACAGCTTTTGATGTTTTAGCTCCGAGTTTGTTTTCAATTTCTCTTAATCCATAAGTATTGTTAATAGCATAATCTCCAGAAATGTTAACAAATATATTGTTATTTTCAAATAAATTAATAAAATGGTTATGAATGTCCTTTCTTGTTAAAGTTTTATTGAACCTTATTTTATCAATATTTTTAACATCTAATAAGTTTTTGTTGTATAAATCAATTAATATTAAAGGATTGTCAATATATTCTACTTCGGCTAATCTTGCTTTATATACTTTTAAATGTTCTTTAAAATTTTTAAATTCTTCTAAGGTTATACCATTTTCGACTAAATCTTTAATAATTTCACCTATATAGTCTATTACTTTATTAACATTTTTTTTGCTAGTGCTTGTTGATATCATAGATATTAGCGATTTATCATTTAAAAATTGATTAGTAATATAAGCAGAATAGACTAAGCCTTCGCCTCTTAGCTTTTGACACAATCTACCATTTAAACCATTCATTATAAAATTGTTAAGAATAGAAAAACAAGAATTCATTATAGGGTTGTCTATTGTTGGGTATACTATATCAATGGAAACTGTTTTTAGTTTAGAGTCATGTTCTTGATAAAGCAAATTATTAATTGGAAGTAGAGAATCTTCTTGTATTTCTTCATCTTCTGATAATTGCGAACTTTCATCTATATTTTTAGAATTATTTACAAAATATTTTTCATATAACTCTTTCACTTTTTCAAAAGGAAGACTTGTGCTTATTGCCATTATCATGTTGTCAGGACGAAAATTTTGACGAACAAAATTTAATACTGTATTAGTATTATATTTTCTAATAGTGTTGTTATTTCCTAAAAGAATATCAAAATAATTGGAGTTATTAGAAGCTCCTATATGTTCAGAAATATTACCAATAAAAACTTCTGTCGAAGTTGAATCATCATAAGGAGTATAATAATCTCTATATTCTTGAACTACAATCTTTTTTTCTCTTTCAACAACTTTATTGTTTATATTTCTATTAAAAACTCTTTCACTGGTAATTTTAAATTGTTTTTCAATTTTATCGTTTAGGCAATCACATTCAAAAGTAACATTATTAAAAGATGTTGTTGCATTGGTTATAACATTGTTAGAAACTTCATATTTATTATTTTTTTGCTCAATCTTTTCATCTTGGTCGCTTCCCATTATGTGTTCAACAAGATGAGCAAGTCCTGGTTTTGATTTTTTATTGTTAATTCTATAACCCACGCTAAAACTTGTAAATTTTGAATTTACAGGATTGTATATTAAAGTTGCTCCATTTTCAAATTTATAAACCTTGACTTCTTTTTCCATAATTCTTTTTTTCCTTTTGTTAAAGTATTGTGCCGTTTTATAAAATAATTAAAGATAAGAATTATTTTCTTAATTTCATTTTAATATATTTTTTTCTATTTGTCTATACTATTTTTATTATTTTTTTAAATTTATTTGTTATATAAATCATTTTACTTTTGTAAAAAATAAAAATAATTTTACAAAATAAGATTTTAATGTTATATTATATATGTTTTAATTATGTTTTGTAATATAATAAGGGGATTAAAGTGGAAAAAGAAATAATAGAAAATAGCAATATTAATATTTCTAATAAAGAAATGATTTTAAAGTTTGATAATGTAATTATAAAAGATGAAAAAGAATTATTTAATAAAAGTACTAAAGTCTTAATGGATTTGAAAATACAACCTGACAGATTAGGCTTTAATTTTTTAAGAACTGCAATCATTGAATGTGCAAAAGATTTCTCTCTTCTTGAAAATATTACAAGTTCTCTCTATCCACTTCTAGCTAAACATTATAATGTTACACCTGTTATAGTTGAGAGATGTATGAGAACTGCTATAAATTCTGCATATAGCAAAGGTGGATTATTAGGATTAAACAATCTATATGATAGGGTTATTTATAAAAATGATTATAGACCTTCAAGTAGTGAACTCATAGCTATTATTGTTGATAAATTTAGAATTGATAGTTTGCGTGAAAAAATAAAAAATTTTTAAAACACAAAATAAAATCTTTATATTATTTGTTTAAAATTAATTTTTATGTTAATATAATGAATAAATTAAAATTAAGTTAAAGAGGTGTTTTTATGGCTAATGTAATAAGAAATATGAATTTTAAACCAATTATAGAAAATGTAAAATATGAAAGACTTTCAGAGCCAACTCCTAGTTCAACTGTTAACATGAGAGTTTGGGATGAACTTAAAGTAGAAAGATTAAGGTCAGATGCGGTAAAAGTAATATTAACTAGATTTGTTAAACCAGAGCCTAGTTGCATTTTTTCAATTGAAGTTTCAATTGGGGTTGAAGTTTTAATCAATACAAGTGAATATGAAAATGTTGATGATCCTGTTGAATATTTCAAAACTAGTGCAGTTGGTAGAGTTCTTGCAGGTCATGCTTCTTGTATTTTAACTGAAATGACATTGCATTCTCAAATTGGACCTGTTATTACTGCTCCACTTATTCAACTTCCACAATAAAAAAGTATAAAAAATTATGGTTTTGATATTTAATGTTATTTAAATTATTTATTGTGTAAAAATTTAGAATAAATTAAGTATAAAAACACAAAATAAAAATATCTAAGGAGAAATTTATGATTTATGCAATTATTGCAATCATAGCAGTGTTACTTATTTTTGTTTTAGTTTCATATTTTATAATGAAGAAAACAATAAAATTTGTGCTAAATGGAAAAAATGTTGTTTTAAAATCACAAGGAAATAGTATTAAAATTTATTCTGATAATAATCTAATTAACACTACATTGTATCCAAATCTTTTAGGTGGACAAGATATAGAAGTTAAAATAGATGAAAAAGAGTATCTTTTTAAATGCAAATCTTCTTCTTTTGGTTCTAAAATGAGAGTAGAAGTTTATAGTGATGGGCAATTTATAGCAGATAATGGTGTTCAACTAAAGCAAAAAACTAAATAAATTAGAAAAACAAGACGCTAATCTTGTTTTTTTAATTATATAAAAATTCACAATTAAATTCTTTTTCATTTAAATATTGTAAAGGTGATTGTAAATTGTGAAAAACTAATTTTGTGCAAGTTAGAGTTTGATATTTTTTATCAAACTTTTTATTTATTTCATTTTTTCCATATTTACCATCTCCTACAATAAAATGTCCTAAAAATGATAAGTGAGCCCTTAGTTGATGAGTTCTTCCTGTTAATAATTTGCATAGTACTGTACTTGATTGTTCAAAATTTTTTAAAGTCCAAAACTGTGTTTGTATTTCGACTGCTCCTTTAACTTTTTTATCATAAATCTTAACCAAGCTCTTATTTGAATCTTTTACAAGATATGCTTTATATATTTTTCCATCAAAATTAGTTTTTCCATATACTAGGGCATGATAATATTTTTCAATATCTCTATTTTTAAAGGCTTGCATTAAGCTTTGTTTTGATATTTCATTTTTAGCTAAAATCACTAAACCACAAGTATTTCTATCCAATCTATGAACAGCAAGTGCATTAAATTTTTGACATAATCCATCTTTTCCTTCAATTTCAATGTTGTTAGGCTTATTTATTATAAGTAAGTTATCATCTTCAAAAACTGGTACTAAATTTTCATAATAATTATTTTTTTTATTATAAAAAACGCATACTTTGCTTCCAAGTTGAATAATTTCATCTTTTTTTATTCTTTTTTCATCAATAAGAATGTCTTTATTTTTTAATAATTTTTGAACAAAATTAAACGAAAAACCTTTTTTTGTTAAAATTTTTACAATACTTTCTTTTTTATCATTTAAAAATTCTAATTTTTCCATTTTCATATTTTAGCACATAATGATTTGAAATTCATCATATTTGTATTAATTTTTGAATATTTTTATAATCAAAGATGTAAAAAGGAGATATTATGGATTATACTTTGCATTTAGAAAATCAATTATTGTTTATTAAAGGTGCAACTAAAGTTGTAAGTTCGACTTCAACAGGAGCGCAAGTTTTGACCGAAGCTAATTCAATTATAATAACAGGGCAAAATATAGAGGTAAAAAAATTAAACTTAGATGATAAAGAAGTTTGTTTTTATGGTGAATATACCCAAATTAAATTCTCTGGTTCAGTGAAAAAACAACCACTTCTTAAAAGAATCTTTAAATAAAGGATATTTATATGCTTTATCCAACTTTAAATCAGCCGATAATATGCATTGTTATTTTTTTAGCTGGTTTTATGTCTGGCTTTATTTTTGATTTGTTTAATTTATTTAAATTATCTTTAAATAAAATAAAAGGCGTAAGTATTTTTTTTGATTTTTTATCAGTTTTTTTATCTTTTTTTGTTTACTTTATTGTTAATTTATATATTAATTTTGGTCAATTTAGATTTTATGTTGTATTACTATTTTTGCTCGGTCTTTGTTTACAAAGAGGAACTTCAACTATTTTTATGACAATTTTAAAAAATATTCATCTAAAAAATAAAAAATAGATTTTTTCTTTTATATTAAATAGTTTAAATTAATAATTGTTTTTTTTAGTATATTGTGTTATCATAATTAAGTGGATAATAATAAAAAGTCAAAAATTTTTAAATGGAGTATTATTTTAGGATTAATTATTCTAATTATTTTTGTAATTGTTACATCTATTATTCTACATTTCAAAAAACAACAACTTAAAGAATTAGAAAATAAATCTCAAATCGAAGAGAATATTTCTACTACTCAGTTTTTGCATGAAGAATTAAATGAAAATGATTTTTGTAAATTAAATATTAATGTTTTTTAGTATATTTAGTTTTTAACATTGACATAAAACTTTTTTGATTAACTTTTTTATAAGTATAATAAATTATACTTATTTTTTTATATAATAACAAAATTTGTCAAAATATTTGCTAAGAGTTATTAAAAAGTGTTATTATGAAAATACTAGATATAATTGATTTAATATATAGGAGAAATAATGAAAAAATATATTTTTTCTTTTATTGCAGTTTTGTGTTTGACTCTAGTTACTTTTTTTGGTTGTAATTCTAAACCTAAAGTAAGTGGAGAATTTTCTAACGAAAAATATGTGATGACTATAGGTGAAAATTTAAATTTAATTAATGAAATTCAATTAAATGGTTGTGAGATTGATAATATTTCTTTCTATTCTTCCGATTTGAATGTTGTCAATATTGAAAATAATCAAGCAAATGCTGTAGGAAGTGGGGATGCTGTTTTATTCGCAAAGTATAATGATAAAACAATAGCTACCGCAAATGTGTTTGTTAAATTTCAATTTTCAGTATGTGATAATATTATCGTTAACGAAGAAGGTTTTATTTCATGGACAGAACCAACAATTATTTATCAAGGACAAACTAAAAGTCCTGAAAAATATTTTATTTATATAGCAAATGTTACTGATAAATCAGAATCAGAATATAATGAAGTTCAATTTGAAAAATTTGAAACTGAATATGGTTATCAATTATCATCTCAAGGTCAGTATTTAGTAAAAATTCAGACTATAGAAGACGAGTTTTCTCAAAGTTCACAAATAAGTGAAAGCGTTTTAATTAATTATGGTGTGATGGGTAATATCTCTAATATTACTTTTGAACAAGTTAAAGAAAACAATAGTAAAGAAGCCACTTTATCATGGGATAAAAATAGTAAGGCAATTTACAATGTTTATATTGAAAATTTTTTAGTATATGAATCTTTAACAAGTTCTAGTTTCACTTATGATTTTGCTAAACTTTCAGAAGGACAAGATTACGCTATAAAAATTGTAGCAATTGACAAAGAAGGACTACTTTTGCCAACAACGACTACATTAAAAATATCTACTTTAAACACTTGTGAAATTTCTTATAAGCTTTCCAATAGCGGAAATGGTGTATTGGTTTGGGATAGTGTTGAAAACGCTTTTGGTTATAATGCAATTATTAAAAATCAAAGTGGCGAAATAAAATATGAAAGTTATGATTTAAAAGGAAATATCGAACAAACTTTTGAAGGTATAGGGAATGGTAAATTTACAATAAGCATAGTTGCAAAAGGTGGTTATAGAAACGGAGTTTGTTATCTTAATAGCGAAAGTTCTAATGAAATTGATGTTTTAAAGTTAAATAAACCAAATATGAATGTTTCTTTTGATAATAACTTTGCTAATATAGAAATAGATAATGATGAAAATAATACATATTTTGAATTAAGCTATGCAGGAAAAACTATTTATTTTGAAGGCAATGAGAAACAAATTGACTTAAGTGGCTTAAAAAGTGGTAATTATACTTTTAATTTATCAGCTTTGCCTACAAATGAAATAATTTCTAAAAATGACAACGCAAATATTTTATCTAGTGACACAACTACTTTTGATTTCTTTGTTTTAGATAAAATTTCAAATGTTTCACATAGTCTATCAGATGATAAAGTTTCTACTTTTACTTTTAAAAAGATAAAAAATGCTAATGTTTACGAATTTTATGTTAATGAAGATAACATTGAAGGAGCTATGATTAGTGAAAAAAATGAAAATATTCAAATAATCTGTGATCTTTCAAAAATTAGTCCTGTTGAACGTAAATATGAGATAAAAATATTGGCTTATAATCAAGAAGATGGCGAAACAAAATCAAGCAAAGTAGAATATAATCTTACATTAGAAATATTACCTGTAATTACTCCTAGTGATGACCAAACAAATGGAATTTTTACTTGGAATAAAATTGATAATAATTATGCAAGATATGAATATAAAATAACTAAATATACAGATTCTAGTAGACTTGAAGTTGAAAAAGAATTTACAGTTCAAACTACTAAAAATAATTATACAAGTGAAAGTTTAGAGTTTGGATATTATAGTATTGAAGTGATTACTAAATCAAGTAGTTACAGCAGTTATTTTGATAGCAATTTTTACTCTTCCAATGAAGGGGAAGGTTATTTGAAATCTGATTTTATCGTTACAAAAAAAATAGAAAGTCCACAATTATCATTTTCTTGTAATACTGGTAAAAATGTTTTAACAATTAGTGGAGTAGAATATGGTGGCGGATATGATATTTATGTTGATGGACAAAAAGATGGTTCTATAGAAAATAATAGTGAAAATCAGTTAACTAATATTGAATATATTTTTAATAATGAATTTTCAGAAGAAAAAAATTATAAAATAGAGGTTTATGCTCATAGTGGAAGTATTTTTGACGGAACATTACATACAATTTCAGATGCTTCTATAATAAACATTGAGAGACTTTCTAAACCTACTTTTTCAGTCACTGATAGTTATGATGAAATTACAGGTGCCAAGACAAGTGAATTGTTGACAGTAAATATGATTGATAATGCTAAAAGTGTAGAAATTTATTTAGATAGTGAGCTTGTTAATCATAATAATGCTGTTGAATTGATAAATTATGAGAAATTTGGATCTATCTTTAATTTAAGTTTTAAATTTAAAGCTGGGGTTCCAAATGGTAGTCAATATTACATGGATAGTCTTGACTATATAGTAAAATTTGAAAGAGTTCAGAATGTTACTGATATGTATTTTGATGACGGATATCTAAATTTTACTACAAATGATACTCGCATTGAAAAGTATTATATAACTATTGAATTAACTACTGAGGGTTTGGGTTCTTCATTTTATAGATTTTTTACAGAAGCTAATCAAATTGAAACTATTGGTGCTAATAATTTCAAAATCAATGTTCAATCAATTATTGATAATTTAATAATTGAAGATGAAACTTTTGCACAAAATTATAAAAATGCAAAATCTGTTAGGTTTGGCATGATTTCCTATAAAAATGGTTTTGAAGATAATGTTTATTTACTTCCTTCTTTTAATGGAATTTCAATGCAAGCAAAAGAATATGTTGAAGTTGAGAGATTGCCTAACTCAAGCCTTTCTTTTGATTTAGAAACAAACGAATTAAAATGGACAGAACCTGTTAAAAATTCTAAATACTCTATTTATGTTGATGGAACTTTATATTTATCAAATTTAACACAATTAACTTATGATTATTTTTCTTGTGGCATTAAAGATTTAACAGAAACTCATACATTTTATATTGAAAGCGAAAATACTAAATATCTGGACGGAGAAAATTCAAACACAATATATATAACAAGACTTAAACCTATTCAAAGATTAACTTTATCAAAAGATGAAAACGACGATTATATATGTATATTTTATGTTAATAGCACAACATTAGCTAAGTCTGTAATGGTTAATGATAACTTACAAAATGTTAACTACAATTCTAATTCTCCGCAAGGTTATATTAGTTTAAAAAATTTTCAATATATAGAAAACTTTTATTTTGAAGTTATTGCTAAAAATAGTGAAAATAATTATTATTATGTTAATTCCGAGGAAACATTATTTAACATTAAAAACATTGCAAATTCTGAAATTGTAACTGAAATTGACTTGCAAAGCAATAATTTAACTTGGAATAATATTACACCTAATATAGTTACAACTGAAAATAGTTCAAATCCTGTAAAATATAGAATAGAAATAACAAATAATGAACAAGATTATATAATTGAAACACAAAATTTAACATATTCTATAGAAGAATTTGAAAAAACTTTGGGAGTTACATTTACAGGGGATTTATTTGTTAAAATAACTGCGGAAATATTAGATTATAGTTATTTATTGGAAAGTAATGAAACTAATTTCGCCTACTTTGGTGAATTATCAAGTTCTGGATTAAATATAGTTAAATTAAGTACTCCTAGTAGTGAAATTACAACTATTCAAAAAAAGGATAGCGTAGATTCATTATTAAATTCTTATGTTCAATTTAAAATATCAAATACATGGAAAAAAGAACATAACATCGAAAATTTAATATTTAATGTTACAATAAATAAAGGTTTAGATAACGAAAAAAATATAATTATTGATACAAGTCAAGGAAATGTAAGTAAAGACGAAGTAAATAATATTACATTTGAAATTCATGAAGAATATTTCTTATTAAATATTTTTAAAGAAAATTTACCTAATGATATAAATTTTGTTGAAATTTTTGTTCAAAACACAGGTTCAATTACATCTGAAACAAGTTATAGTTCAGTATATAGATTAAAAGATATTCAAAATGTAGAAATTTCTAATGAAGGCATGCTTAAAATTGTTAATAATATTCAAACAGGCGATTATATAATTTCACAAAGTGATTTAAAAGTATTTTTACAATTAAAAATTAATGGTGAAACAATAATAAAAGAAATAAGTCTTTTAGATGAAAATTCACAACTTGTTCAAGAAATTGAAATAGATTTAATGACCGATGAGTATCTTAATGGAAAAAGTGGTGAATATGAAATACAATTAATTTTCTTCGATAATAATAATAAAATTTTACCATCATCACGAAGTTATTTAATAACAGGTAGAAAATTACAAGGAATTGAAAGCTTAGAGATAAAAGATTGGGGAAATATTAATTTTGTATTATTTAACGAGGGATTAAGTGACATTGTTTTTGTTGCAAAATATAATGGTGTAGAAAAAGAATTTATGCCTACAATTCAGTTATCCAACAATGTTTTTGAAATTGGTATGATTGAAGTTATTGAATTATTTAATAATGAATTTAATTTTACTGATGGAGAGTATACTTTCCAATTTAATGTTAGAAATATAGGAAGTATAAATAGTGATTGGATTAATTTAACTTTTAATTATCAACACGAAGATACAAGTGAAAGTTCCAATAAAGTTGATGGTAATAAAGAAAGTAGTGATTCTTCGCAAGATTATTTAATTTTCTATCCTTATGAAGATGATAATACTATCTATTTTAATGTGAAAGTTAAAAATGTTCTAACTGGAGAAATAAGTTATCAAAATTTTTCTGCTGATGAAACTAAGGGATATTGGTTCGTAAGCAATGACGGAAAAGATTATAGGTTCGTTAAAGATAAAAATGTTATTGAAAGCAATAATTTAGGAACTTTTACTGAATGTTATGGAATTTCATTAAACTTAATATTAGAAGAATTTGAATACGGACATTTTATTGTTGACATTTCTAGAATAGGCAAAGTATTAGATAATGAAAATTACAAATTTTATCAATATAATAAATTAAGTTATGATTTATACAAACTCAATTCTATTGAAACACAAAATATAAATCTTTCTAACAATGTATTTAGTTGGAATTGGGAAAAAGATAATGATTTTGAAACGCCGGATAATTACAAACCTACAGCATATTATGTTATAGTGAATGAAATGAAGGATGCAACAGTAGATTCTGAAATTATAGGCACAAAAAAATATAAACTTTATATATCTTCGCTTGATTTAATTAATTCATCTATTGTTACAATTGAAGAAGGTAAATACTATAGGATAAGTTTTGTAGCTGTTAATGAATTTTATAATAATATAATATCTTCAAATGTTACTCAATACGAATATAATCTTTTTAGAAATTCTAAACCTATAGATTTGACTGTCCAAGATGGTGTAATTTCTTTTGATATTGATAGCTTTAAAAATTCGGATTATATGAAATCAATAGAAACATTTTTTAATACTGAAGGTTCTACAGATTTAGAAAATAATGATTATTTTAAATCTTCAAACCAACAAATTGTAACAAATCCTTTTGCATTTAACTTTTCAAATCTTCAATCTCAGAACATAGTTTTGAGATTTACAAATTATGAAAATCAAAATCAAGTTTACTCTTTAACTATTCCAGCCGTTCATTTGTTCCCAGATTTTAACATTAATAATACACATACAGATTTAGGTGTTGGAACTGGAGAAAAATCATATATAGATTTATTAACTGCGTATAAAAATACTTATTATGATACAAGTTCTTATAAAGATTCTAATTTATGGACATTTATTAATTATTTATCTAAATCAAACAGAGGTCTTGGCTTTGATAGTATTATGTTTGACGATTTTGGCAAACAAATTCCTACCGGAAAATACATATTAGATATTTGTCATAAAGGTATTAACCAACAAACAATTTCTTCTAGTTATAGCAATGCAATAACTGTATATTTAACTGCTTCTCCACAAATTGAATTATCTCAACCAACTCAAGATAAAGATTATTATTATGTAAATGTAAAAACTTCTCAATTTGCAAATACTTCTAATGAAAAAGAAATGAATAATAATTATAAAATGGTATTTAGATTAAATTATGAAGAAAGCATAAAAATATATGATGAAAATGATTTATTTGAGTTAGATATCCAATATGACGGAGATAACAACTGGTTATTGAAATATAATGGAGTATTAATAGAAAATGTAATAACAGGTTATAATAGTACTAGCGGTGATAAATATTTTGAAATTAATATGACTCTTTTGAGAGATAAACTTGGTGAAATTTTAGAATTAAATAATAAATTCAAAACAAATAATTTATATAGAATTGACATTTATTCGGTTTATCAAAATTTTGATACTCAAAACAATAATGATGTTTATTATATTAATGGCAAAAGTGCAACATTTAATATAAATTTCTTACAATTGCAAGGACAAAATATAACATTTATTGACGGCAATATGCAAATTTCTATAGATTATCAAAATAATGATACTAATTCTATACTAATGAAGTATAAGAAAAATGGTTCAAGTGAAAACACCAAGATATTTAATCTTAATTTTAATTCTACAGAAATAGAACTTGATTCTTCTGGATTATACAATTATATTATTCTTTCTTTGAACGGTTCAATTTCATATAATACTATGAAAGTTGAAAGCAAATCTTATGCTATTGCTAATTTATATAAATTAACTTCTCCTAGTGTAAATGTTATAAATAATTATCTTTCTATAACTTCTAATTCAAATGACATTGCTTATCTTAAAACTCTTAGTTTTTATTTAGGTAATAATATCTCTCTTGATAATAATTACTTAGAAAGTGATAAAGGATATTATTATAATAGTTTGATTACATCTTCTAATAATTCAATAAGTTATAAAGTAGGTGCTTTAAATCAGCAGGGACTTTTACTATATCCTTCAGAAATAGAGGCTTCTAACTTTACCCTTTATTCTAAAGGTAATAGTGGAACTTTTATTGTTAACAATGAAGCTTCAGATGAAGAAAAGTTTGGTGCAGACTATCTTTGGACATTTACAAATATAGAAAGTGTGTCAAATACTAATTATGTAATATTTAAATCTGAAGAAACCAATATTAATGCAAAGATGTTGCAAGTTGTTAAAGATGTTGTTGTAAGTCAAGGTCAAATTTCTTGGAACTTATTGGAAGAAAATTTAGAAGGTCAGCAAAATTTAGAAGAAGGTGCTGAGTTAATTTATCAAGTTGATGTTGGTAATTACATCATAACAACAGAAAGTGATGGAAAACAGACTTATGTTTTAGATTCAACTACCACTTATTATACTTCAGAAACAAATTTAAGTTATGTTAATCTGTCTAATAATTACAATTACTTTACATTTGATGTAACTACTATAGCAGGTAAAGAGGTATCTCAAAGTTATTTAGGAACTAAAATTTTAACAGTTGAAGGTAAGTATTACGATATTTACAATCCTGTGAAATATTTATCACAAGATTATTATGTTTTAAGAGATACAACCAAGAGTAAGGGAAATGGAAATAATCAACAAGTTATATTTAGATCTGAAACTCCTAATAATTCTAAAATATTAGATGGCAATATTCAATTTACTATTAACGAAGAATATAAAACCGATAATGATCTTGTAGAAAGGCTTGCCGTTTATGTTACATGGCAAAATGGAAGTAATAGAATAAAACTTGAGGGTAGTTATAAATTTGAAAAGACTTCAGAACAAACTGCTGGTATTTTAGTAACTTTCACACCTAATGAAAATCAAATTAATACTAATTATTCATTAACAATTGAAATTTATTATTATAATGAAGAAAACCTAATGTCTAAGCCTCTAATCATAAATAATGTTCAGAAATTACCTAACATTGCTGAAACTTATTATAATATTAATATTAATGATAAGGGAAAAACTTATATAGATTTTAGCGAGTATTTTAACAATATTAAATATAGTGATGATAATACTTGTTATAAAATTAATATAAGGGAATATACTTTAAATGCTGATGAAGAACTTATATTGACAAAATCTCAAGATATTTTAAGTACAAGTGATAAGCAATATGAATTAAATGCAGAAACTATTATTAAAATTCAAGTTCAAGATGCTCAAGGAAGTGACGTTTCTAATAAAAAACTTTTACTCTATAGTGATACATTAACATTTGACATAAAAGAAACAATTACATCAGAAGATAATTACGAGCTTTCTATAAAATGGAATGCAAATTATAACAAATTTGATTTTATTTGGAAAAACAAAGAATCAAGCGATAATGAATTTCTCGAAAATTTTGAGTTTTACTATTATTTGAATATTGGTGGAACAATTGATAAGGGTATAACAAGAAATAATTATTATATGCCAAAAACAACAGGAAATATCTCTCTCAAATCTTTCTATATCAGAGCAAGAAATTTAAATATTAACAATAACGAACTTTATATTTTCTCAGAACCTATATTTAATAATGAAGAAGTTTCTAATTCATTGTTTGCTGGAAATGGTAGTTCAGTTTCTCCATATCAAATAAAAACTGCAGATGATTTTTATAATATTTATAAAAGAAATTCAGAAAATGAAAGATATTATTATCAATTAACTAATAACATAGTACTTGATATAGATAGAATTATTAGTATAAATGAAGAATATGATATGAATTTAACTACATTCTATGGATATCTTGATGGCAACAATAAAACTATTACACTTAATGCAAATAAGCTTATAGATATGAAATCTTCATATCAGAAAAATATGCAAGGTGTAGGTAGTGTAGAATTTAATAAATATTTTGCTTTATTCTATTCAATTGATAGTCAAGCTACTATAAAAAATTTAAATTTAAGTTTAAATTTAAATCTTAAACTTGATCAAGAAACAAAGGCTATAATCTCATCTCTTGCTTTATATAATTATGGTAATTTAAGTAATGTTACTATTTCCAATTTAAGTAATCAGAGCTTAAATTCTAGTGCTAGTACTACAAGTAATATTTTTATTGGTGGGATTGTTGGAATTAATTTAGGAACAATATTAGATTGTAAAGATGCAACTAATTTTGAAATTAATGTTAGCAAAAATATTTATTTAGGTTATGCTGGTATTTGTGTTTTCAATGATTCAATTGAAGGAAATATTGGACAAATTATAGGCGCTATAAGTAGAGGTGATAAAAAAATAATAGTTAATAGTAACAATGCTACTGTATTATTAAGTGGCTTAACTACAAATAATTATTCTTTGATTTCTTCTAGTGGCAATGAATCAAATTTAACTATCGCTTCTTCTGCAGGTATAACTGGATTTACAGCTTTTATTTCAGGCATAACAATTACAAGTGAAAATGCAACTCTTAATTATGTTTATAATTCTGGGTTACTTACTAAAGATAATTCAGTTCCATCTAGTGCAACAATTTATACAAGTGCTATCAGTTATATAGTTGTTGACGGATATATTAATACTCTCATAGATGTAACTTCAAATGCTTTAGTTTTAAGTTGCACCATTGCTCCAGATATTTTGGGCCAAAATTATGCAAGTCAAAATTCTGGAACTCATACAAATATTCCTACTACATCTTTGAAAGATGTAAAACTGGTAACTGATTTTAATTATGATTTATCTATAATTTCAATTGGAGATAATTATACCGTGACAATTTCTAAAAAATAAGTAAAAAAGGTAATAAAAATTATTTATTACCTTTTTTGTTTTTTTAAGTTTAATAATTAAAAATTAAGTTTATTATTAAAATAACTAGCAAATTATTAATATTATCTTTTAAAACATTCTAAAATAATTTGTTAATTAATAAAATAAATTATGAAGAAATTTAAAAAAAAGTGTTGTATAATAATTATCTTAATTTTATTTATTTTTCCATTTTTATCTTTGACGGGCTGTAATAAAAATGAAAATTTGAATGTTGATGATTTTGTTTTAATGAGCTTAAATTATAATCAAGAAGATGTAAGTTGGCATCTTTATTTTTCAGTTAATAGTAAAACTTTACTTGCCGATTGTTCAGAATTAGAGATAAACAATTTTATTAAAAATTTAGAAAAAAATGTAGATAATTTAAGAACAGAATATGTTTTTAATTTGGCAATTAAATATATTCAAAATCCTAAAGAAGAATATTCTATTAATCGAGGTGTTTTAATTACCCCAGTTCAATATATTAAAGAATATGATGTAGTTGGGTTTAGTGTCAAATATCTAGATTATTCTACTTTTAATTATTATCATTCTAGTTCTTCATCTTCAAGTCTAAACAATCAAGGTAATTTTTTTATTTATAAAAAAACTTCTAAAGGTATTAATCCTTTTTCTAATATGGTTCAAGTAAGCGAAAATCAGAAGTTAATGTTAGGAGAGAGATATAAAAATTTATATTTGGATAGTATTAATTTATCTTCATTAAATATTGATAGTTCACAGTATACACCTACATTTATTTATGATTATGGATGCACACAAAGTTATATTAAAACTGATAGTGATGTAAAATTACAACAAGGTGGTTTATTCCATCATTATTGGCTAGAAAGTGAAGAATCTTTAAAAGAAGGACAAAATGTAACTTTAAGCATACAATTTTTAAAAAGCGGACCAATACAACTTGTTATAGTTATATTTGTTCTTTTTAGTATGGGGCTTACAATTTTTGTTGTATTTTTAAAAGAACGAAAAACAAAAAGGAAAATATAAATAATTAAAGTAATTTTAAATTTAATTAATTGTTTTAAGAAACTATGAATTTTTAAAAACTATAAGTTTTTCTATATTTTCATAGTTTTTTATATTTTTTATTGTATTTTTTTTTAATTATCTTTTTATTATTAAAATTTTATTTATTTTGCTTAATATTTTTCTTGAAATTTTAACATCTTTGTGATATTATTGTATGGTTAAAAGGTAGAAAACTATGGAAAATAAAAATATTAGAAATATTGCAATTATTGCCCATGTAGATCATGGCAAAACATCATTAGTTAATGAACTACTTAGACAAGGTAGTGTTTTTCGTGATAATCAAGTAGTTGAAGATAGAGTTATGGACTCAAATGCTCTTGAAAGAGAAAGGGGAATTACAATTTTAGCAAAAAATTGTTCATGTGTTTATAATGGCATAAAGATTAACATTATTGATACTCCAGGACACGCTGATTTTGGCGGGGAAGTAGAAAGAGTATTGAAAATGGTTGATGGGGTTTTATTGGTTGTCGATGCTTTTGAGGGACCTATGCCACAGACTAGATTTGTTCTAGAAAAAGCACTTGAATTAGGTCATAAAGTTATTGTGGTAATTAATAAAATTGATAGACAAGATGCTAGAATAAATGAAGTAATTGATGAAGTTCTTGAATTATTCCTTGAACTTGATGCAAATGATGAACAACTTTCTTCACCATTTATTTTTGCATCGGCTAGAACAGGTATTGCAAGCGAAGACCAAAATGTTCAAGGCAAAGATATGAAACCTTTATTTGAAAAGATAATTGATTATATTCCAGCGCCTACTGGTGATGAAAATACTCCTGCAGCAATGTTAGTATCTTCTTGCGAACATAATGATTATGTAGGAAAACTAGCTGTTGGAAAAATATCTCGCGGAACTATTAAAGTTGGCGAAAATGTAGTTCTTTGCAATTATCATGATTCTTCTAAGATGACTAAAAGTAAAGTTGTAAGTCTTTTCGTTTTTGATGGATTAAAGAAAGTGCCAGTAGAAAGTGCTAGCGTGGGTGAAATAGTTTGTATAGCAGGACTTGAAGGAGTTCAAATTGGTGATACTATTTGTGACGCAGAAAAAGTTGAACCAATTGAATTTGTTGAGATTGCTCCACCTAGTGTTGAAATGACATTTATGGTTAATGATAGTCCTTTTGCTGGAAAAGAAGGTAAATTTGTAACTTCTAGACATTTGAGAGATAGACTATATAAAGAGGCTGTAAAAGATTTATCTTTGCGTGTTAGTGATGGACAAACTGCAGAACAATTTAAAGTTTGTGGTAGAGGAGAAATGCATTTGTCAATATTAATTGAAAATATGCGTAGAGATGGTTTTGAATTTCAGGTATCCATGCCTAAAGTTTTAATTAAAGAGATTAATGGTGTTAAATGTGAACCTATTGATAGATTATACCTTGATGTTCCTGAAGATTGTACCGGTGTTGTAATGCAAAAAATGGGAATAAGAAAGGGCGAACTTATTCAAATGACTCCTCATGGGAATAGAATGAAAATGGAATTTTATATTCCTTCTCGTGGATTATTTGGTTTCAAAAGTGAATTATTGACTGATACAAGAGGGGAAGGTGTTATAAGTTCTGTATTTTATGAATATCAACCATGGAAGGGAGAAATTAAAAGAAGAGATTATGGTTCATTAATTGCTCATGAAGCAGGTGAAGCTATTGTATATGGTTTATTTAATGCTCAAGAAAGAGGTGATTTATTTATAGAACCTGGGACACCTGTTTATGCTGGTATGGTTGTTGGTCAGAACCCTAAAGGTGATGATATTGTTGTTAACGTTTGCAAAAAGAAACATCTTTCAAATTGTCGTGCTTCTGGTTCAGATGACGCATTGCGTTTAACTCCACCTAAAAAACTAAGTCTTGAAGATGCAATAGAATTTTTGGCAGATGACGAAATATTAGAAGTTACACCAAAAAGCTTTAGAATAAGAAAAATTATACTTGACCATAACATGCGTCTTAGAGAGCGTGGTAAAGTTTTACGCGGTGAAATTTAATTAAATATATTCAAAATTTAAGTTTTGTTTTATAATTTATTTAGTTTAAATTTTAATTAGAATTTGTTATAATGTTATTGAAATAAAAATTTAGTTTTATTTTAAAAAATAAAAGGAGAAAGCAATGCTACTTCCAGATCAAAGACGAGATTTAAGAAAAACATATAGAAGATTAATATGGTTTTTGGTTGGAGTTTTTATACTAGATGTATTTATTTGCTTTCTTTTTTTTACTTATACAAATATGCACCCTGTCCTTTGTGGATTTATTATAATTTGTATAACCGCAATTTTGTACTTGCTCTTTTTAGTAATATGTGCTAAAATTGATAAAAAGAAAAAGGATAAAATGGAAATGAATAAAAATAAAGATCCTTTTTCTAAAAATTAGGAGGAAATATGGCTGATTTTAAAACAATGCCACATAATATAGAAGCAGAACAAGCTGTAATCGGCTGTATTTTAATAGATAATCAAGCACAAATTGATATCTTACCTATGATGAAGGAAGAAGATTTTTATTCCGGAGCTCACAAAAGTATTTACTCAGCAATGCTTAAAATATATCAAAAATCTATCCCTGTTGATTTTGTTACCTTAACTGATCAATTAGAACAAGATAAAAATCTAGAAAAAGTTGGTGGAATTGAATATATCACTTTTTTAACTAATGCTGTTCCAAGTGCTGTTAATTTTAAATATTATTGTGATATTGTAAAATCTCATTCAATTAGAAGGAAGTTAATAGGCTCTGGTCAAAGAATAATTGAAAATGCTTATGAAACAGAAAATCAAGAAGATGTTTTGCAGTTTGCTGAAAAAGAAATTTTTGACATTTCAGAAAAAGAAGGAAGAAGTGATTTAGAGCATGTTGGACTTGCTGGCGGTGCTATAAAAAAGGTTATTGATAAATTTGATTCAATTGCAAAAGACCCTACTTCTATAAAAGGTATACCTACTGGTCTTAAGGAATTTGATAGTCTTACAAATGGTTTGCAAAATAGTGATATAATTTTGCTTGCAGCAAGACCTGGTGTAGGTAAAACTTCTTTAGCAATGAATATAGTTATTAATAGTGCAACTGAACTCGGAAAAAAATGTGCAGTATTTTCACTAGAAATGGGTGCTGACCAACTTGTTCAAAGAGCTTTATGTTCAATGGCTAAAGTAAGCATGGCAAAAGCTTTAAACGGAACCATGGATGCTGAAGAGTGGAAAAGAATTTGGGCTGCAACTAAAAAATTAGAGCAAAGTGGTCTTTATATAGATACTTCTCCTATAACTCCTAGTGAACTTTTGTCTAAATGTAGAAGACTTAAAGCTAAAGAAGGATTAGACCTTGTTATGATTGACTATATTCAACTTATGAGTTCAGGTAGTCAAAGCAAGGATATGAATAGACAAAATCAAGTTAGTGAAATATCTAGAAGTTTAAAACTAACAGCAAAAGAACTTAATGTTCCTATAATTGTCCTTTCACAGTTATCTCGTTCAGTTGAATCAAGAAAAGAAAATGGATATAGACCTATGCTTTCTGACCTTCGTGATTCTGGTGCTATCGAACAAGATGCCGATATTGTATTATTTTTATACAATCCTGAAAAATATAATGACATTCCTCAAGAAGATGAACCTGGTACTGTTGAACTTATTGTTGCAAAACATAGAAATGGTAGCACAGGAACAATTAAACTTAGATGGATAGGTGAATATACTACTTTTGTAAATAAGGGTGAAAAGATAAATTTAGAACAAAAACAACAAGTAGATTATAGAAAAATTGAAGAAAAACCAATTGATAATAATGTTGATATTGATGTATTTGATGATTAAAGGGAGGAAAAATGGCTGAGAATAAGAAAGCAGATTATTCTGTAGGCAATAAAAAATGGTTATATATTGTTGGCGTACTTGTGCTTTTGGCTATAATTGTTGTAATTATTGTTATTTGTGTTCCTGGCAACACATATAGCACAATTGAAGTTCTTCATTCAAACGCAACTACTTCATTTTTAAATGAAGATAACAAAGCGGAAAATAATAATTATTTCATTCTTACAGGTAAATATTCAATTAGTGTTACTGAATATGAACAAGAAATTATAGATGTGCAATCTCTAAGTCAAACAATAAACCATGTTCTTGATTTTTATGATGAATATCTTGTTTTTGCAGATAATAATAGTGTTTTAACTAAACATTACAAAAATATTAAAAGTAGTTTAAATAAAGCATCTAAAATACAAGATAATCTTAATTATCAAATTAATAGAATTAATACGCTAGAAAATGAATCTGATACTTTTCAAAGAAATGCTTGGATAGATTTTAGAATTGAATTTGTTAATTGGCTTACATCTATGCAATCTGCAATCAATAGATTAAATTTATGTTGGGATGGTTGTTATCAATTATCTTATTCAAATAATATAGCTTCTGATTTAGTTCTCGATGCTGTTGATGATTATATTCAAGTTATACTCAATAATTACAATGAATTAATAAAAAATGATAAAAAGAGTACAAAATTATCTAGTTATAATTATACAACAGCTGGCAAAATAAAAGATTTTGGTTTATTTGTTGATAAAGAATTAGGAGAAAGACCATTTGAAGATTATTATTTTGATGGTAATACACAAAACTTTTATAATGATATTGCAAAATTTTACGATTTATATAAACAGGTCAATTTTCAGAATGTAATTAATTCTATAAATAATAATGGGATTATTACAGAAACATTTGAAGATATAGAAACTAGCAATCTTACTGTTTATGCTAACACTAAAACATTTTTAACAGGAGGAGTTGCATAATGAAAAAATCTATTTTATATTCAATCTTAGCTGTAATTATGTGTCTTTCTTGTTTTGTAATGTTTGCTTGTAACAAAGATGATAAAGACACCTTAACAACTTATAAAGATTTTATAACTACCATACAATCTGAAAACACAATGTTTAAAAGTGATAATATCAACGGAATACAATCAGATTATTATTTAAATGATTTTTATAGTAAAAATTATCAAAATGTTAAAATTGAGGATGATGTGAATTATTTAGTTTTGTGTGCGGGTGGTCTTAACTTTATTGAGAATTATTATACTAAAATAGAAAAAGGCAAAGCCGGCAAATTAAAAAGTGGAATAATTGATATGTCTGAAAGTTTTACTGATTTGCTTAATAATTATAGAAAATTTAAAAATGTTACTGATTATGCTGATTATGAAATTTATAACGGTTTTTTTGCTAGATATAAATGGCAAGCTAAAGATTTTATAAATGTTGTTTATGAAAATGCTTTAGATTTAGCTGATTATATTTATAACGATTTAGGATTTGGTCAAAATGTTGGACAAATAGAAGATAAAGATAAAGGTATAGTAGGCGAGAAAGAAGGTGAGTTTTTATTCTATTTTGATTATCAAAATCTTTTAATATTAAACGATTATAGATTGTTTTTTATGGATAGTTGTTTAGGTCAACAAATGGACAACGATTTATATAAATCTATTTCTGAAAATTTTAAAGTTTTTGTTAATATTGTAGGTTCAACTATCAAAGATGTTGATAAAGAGTACAAAGAAGATTATATTTTACACAATTCTCTTTTAAATTCTGAAAGGGAAATGACTAAGAATTCTATTGAAAAATTTTCTTTATATGATTTTGTAAATGAATATAATTCAAATATAGATGCTTATGAAAAGAAAGAATCTAATGCAACTGCATATTATCTTCAAATAGAAAGATATCATACCTATTATTTAATTAAGTATAGAACATTTGTATCTGATTATATAGCTCAATAAAAATTTTATAAAAAATAAAAGCTAAAAATTTTTAGCTTTTATTTTTTATTTTAAATTAAAAATATATTAATTTCATTAAATAGAATCGTCACTAAAACCATCACTAAAACCATCACTAAATCCATCGTCACTATCATCATTATTGGCTGACATTTCTAATTCTCGTTCTTCAACACTTACATATTCATGTGAATTGTTTCTTTCTTCTTCATCTACAACTTCATCATAATTATTATTAAAATCAACTAAACCATTTGTGCTACCTTCTTCAATTTCATCAAAATTTTCATCATCATCAAAATTTTCATCATCGTAAAAATTGTATTCATCCTCAAAAAAATCAAAATTTTCAAAATCTTCAGAAAAGTCAAAAATGGATTCATCAATCTCAAAAGGGGTGGATTCTTGTTGTAGTAATTCTATTGGGTTTATTTCAAATATAGATTGGATATTTGGTCCTACAAAATTTAAAAGACTCATATTTAATAAAATTATATCAACTAAAAATAGGGCATTTCTTATACTATCATTTTCCCATGGAAATTTTAATATTTCAGGTTCTAATGTGATAGCATTTTGCATGAATCCACTATCATCTATAATGTATTGTGGACAATTTAATATCAAACTAGGGTGTCTTCTTAATATTTGCAAAAGCAATCTAGGTGAAAGTAAATAAATTATTTCTATAAGGCTAGGGTCATTTAAAATAATATCATCTATAAATTCCCAATTATATCCTTGACTATATTCAATGATTTTTTTTAAAATCATTGGATTAGATTTCAAATCATCGCTTAAATATTTGTAAACTTCTGGATTGGCCTTAATTATT
Organism: uncultured Bacillota bacterium; assembly: GCA_949289785.1. Lineage (GTDB taxonomy): Bacteria > Bacillota > Clostridia > Christensenellales > UBA1242 > Caccovivens. The sequence goes on from CASEOW010000040.1 coordinate 24,136, forward strand.
GCTGAAATAATGTAAGGATTATTTTTTATATAATCTGGTAAATTAGGGAAAAAAGAAGGTCTTTCTTTAATTAAAGTAATAAGATATGATTTGTTTTTCATCATTTGTGAATTAAATTGTAGATATATAAAAGGGTTTAAAGTTAACATTCTTTTAATAAAATCTTTGTTAGATTTCATTATCTCTGGAACATATTCCCAAAGTTCTGCACTTTCACTATTTGAAAAAACATAATCTAATATTTCGTTGTCACATTTTAATTCATCAGATAATAATTTGTAATTTTTAATATCCTCTTTAAGTTTTTGTAAAGCAATTTGCTTATTTTTAATAGTTTTATCACTAAGATTTTGAATTTCTACCATTTCTACTTTTTTATTAATGTAGTTCTTTTTCATTAAAATTCTTTCTTTTGATGTTTTTATTTTGTTTTTTATATTATTTAAATTTTTATTAGAACAAATAAGATAAGCTTTAGTATTATTAAAATATATTTTTTGGGCATTTGTAAATTGTCGAGGTTTTGTGTAAGATTGCGTTTTAATTACTAAAATTGGCAAATTTAAATTTTGGGCTAAATAAATATCCTTTTTATTAATATTGTCAAAACAAACTATAAAATCTGGTTGTTTTCTTTTTGAAAATTTTAGATTGGAATAGTTAATAGTTAATTTGCTGAATAGTCTTGGAGATAATAATTCACTATTAGCTTCAGTTTCATTTTGAAATTCTGTTGTATTTGCTTGTAAAAGATTTTTTCCATCAATTTTTTGATAACCTAATATTAATGCATTTTTTCCACCTTTTATAAAAATTTCTCTAGAACATACAGAATTATCATCATCATCAAAAAAAGATAGAATCATCTTAGAATTTTCGTTATCATTTATCATGCTTTTAAAAGAATTGATAGAATTAAGTGCTTTTTCTTTATTAAAACTTTCTGTAAAGAAATGAAAATGTTTTCCATTTAATAAATAAATTGAAGTATTTTCTATTTCTTTATAACCATTAAAATTTTCAGGTTGAAGCAAATCTATAGATTTTGAACATAATGAATTTGCAAAAATCGATAATGCTTTTTTTTCTATCATTTCCAGAAGTTCATCGTAATTATAAATATCTTTATTCTTATAAAAAGATTCCCATCTTTTTATAAAATTTTGTGAATTAAAAATGTTTTCTATATCAAATAAACCAAACATTATATCTTCTATTTTGGGTGCATTAATGCTATATAAATCAGAAGATATTATCTTTATTAAAAATTTTTTTAAATTTTGAAAAAAATCTAGAAATTCTTTTTTATCCATTAATTTTTTAAATTCACTGTTTAATTTAGCAAAATTTACTAATGAAGAAGATTTTAATAAAAGGTCTTTACTAGATTTTTTGAAAAAAAATTCTGAAAAATCGTCAATAGAGATTGTTTTTTTAAATGAGTTATCCAACAACATTTCTTTATATTTCGAAAGCAATTTATTTCCGCTGGTGACTAAATTCTTTGCATTTTTGAAATCTTTTTTGTGTTGTTCAGAATTCTTATCTGTTTCTTTTAATTTGATTTTTAATTTGTTTAATTCATCATTATGAATATATATTTCACTTGCTAAAAATATCATGTCTTTAATTTTTAAAAGACTTTTATTTAAAAAGTTTTTTCTTTCGTTTTCTACTAATTGTGTTTGTAAATAATATTTTTTTTCAGAATCATATTTTTTTACAGCATCATAAAAATCAAGCATTTTTTCATTAGTAGCTGAATAAATTGCCTTTTTCTTATTATCATCTAAAGATGTTATTTTGTCTATTTGTTTGTGATAATCTATTCCAGTTTCTTTTTCTTTTTTAAGTAATTCTATAAATTCATCAATAAAATTATTATTCATTTTTATATCCTTCCAATATTAATATAACAAATAATATCACAAATTACAATTTAAAAAGGAAAATTCTAACAATTAATATAAAAATAGAATAATATTAAGTATGGAAAAAAAGTGTAAATTAGATATGAGTGGAGCGGAACTTGTTGCACTTGCATCGTCTTTAGCTATATGTTTTGCGAAAAAATATGAAAAAGAAGATTTAAGAAGGCTTAGATTTTTTTTTCAATCTATTGCATCTAATATTGCCACGATTGAAATTGAAGGTCTTACAAGAAATAAAGATTAATAAAATAGCTCTTAAAAAATTAATTAACATATAATTTTATATAATTTTACATAAAAGACAAGCTAAAATAGAACCTACCACAGAACAAAGTAATGCGATAGGAATAGCGTAATAAAGTTTGCGTATTTTTGTTTGTGATATATAAACTGTTGTTACATAAAATATTGTTTCACTACAACCTAAAATTACACATGCACATCTTGCTATATAACTATCAGCACCATAAGTTGTTAAAACATTATCCAGTAAAGCATAACTTCCTGAGCCGGTGAATGGTCTTAAAAGTACTAACTCAATAAGTTCAGTTGGAATACCTAAAAAATTAAATATAGGGGAAAGTAGTTGACAAAGTAAGTCGGTTATTCCACTTGCTCGAAGAAGTGCAACCGCAATCATTATAGATGCAATATATGGGAAAATATCAACAACTAATGGTATTGATTTTTTAGCCCCTTTAACGAATGTATCATAACAATTTACATTTTTGTGTTTTGCGTAACAAAAAAGACTTATAAAAAGAATAGGTAAAATATAACCACTCATTTTTTCTCTCCTTTTTTATTAGCTGAAGCCATAGTTTTATTTTTAAAAAATATTTTGTTGCATATTTTTACTAACAAAATACCTAGAAAAAATGTACAAAAAGTTACAATAATAGTTGGCAATATTATGTCTGAAGGATTTGTCGAGCCAGCACTTGCTCTTAGTCCTATAATTGTTGTAGGTAAGAGTTGTATAGATGTTGAATTTATTACAATTAACATTATTATTGCAGGAGTAGCTTTTCCACTTCCATCATCAAGTCTTTTCATTGCATTTATTCCCATTGGTGTAGCAGCATTTCCAAGTCCTAAAATGTTTGCACTCATATTTAAAGCTATAGCTTTTTGTGTTTCTATATCCTCAACATTAAATAATTTTTTTATTATTGGTCGAAGAAGTTTAGCTAATTTATTACTTAAACCACTTTGTTCAACTATTTCAAGCATTCCTAACCAAACTGCATATACAGCACAAAGTTCAATTGCAAGTTCAAGAGCTGACGAAGAAGCATCAATCATATAATTTAAAGTATTTGCTGGGTCTGTCCAAAGCAAAAAGCATATAGACCCAACAATCATCATAAACCAAATTCTATTCATAGTTTATATATATGCAAAGCTGTGATAAATAGAAATTTATATATTTGACAATTTTGTTTTTTATTTGTAAAATGTTAAAAAATGTATTAACAAAAAATATAAAATTAAAAATTTGGAGAAGTTATGTATATTGACACCCATTGCCATTTAACAGATAATAAATATAATAATATTGATTTAATATTAGATGAATCTAAAAAAGTAGGAGTAAAAAATTTTATTACTGCCTCAGTTGATTTAAAATCAAGTCTAATCTCGGTAAAATTTGCAAATTGTCATGAAGGTGTTTACTCATCTATCGGAATATATCCTGAAAATGTTAAAGATTTTAGCGAAAATATTTTAGAAAATCTTGCAGAACTTTCTAAAAATTCAAAAGTTGTTGCTATTGGAGAAATTGGACTTGACTATAATCAAACT
>CASEOW010000041.1 GCA_949289785.1 uncultured Bacillota bacterium
AAGATTGTTATCTACTATATCATTATAAAGTTCTCTGTTTGGAATAAAGTGCTTGCTTAAAATAGTTTTTAACAAGCCTTCAGTTTCTAGTATAGTTGGGAAAAGTTCTCGACAAAGATGTGAAAATTTCTCTCCGTAGCGTTTTTTAATCCATTTTAAATCTGCATTTTCCATATTATACATATATCCTTTTTAAAATATATTTTTTATTATTTGAGATGAATAAAGCTAAATCTATTTTTTTGAACATCATATTATTTTCATTTGAATTAATTTTTTCATTCATTAATATGTATGAGGTTTAGAATACCATTCAGTATTATAGTATAACAATCAGTTGTCTAAAAAATAGTGTCGTCAACTTTTGGGGTATTAATTCCATAAAATTCTAAAATAATATTATACTCTTTTTTATTTTTACTATATTGTAAAATAAATTCATAATATTTTTTTTAATTATTTTTAAATGTAAAATAATATAAATCTCTCTTTCTAATAATAACATAAAAAATAATAAAAATCAATAACAAAAAGTTTGGATTATAAAAAAAGACTTTATAAAAATTATAAAGTCTTTTTTTATTTTTATTAATTTTAAAATGGTTTAACTTTAATCTTCTTTTTATTAATCTCTTTCGTTAAATTCATGTTGAACTGAATTTTGTTGAGCTTTTAGTTGTTTATCTCTAGCCTTCTTATTAATTTCAGATTTTTTAGCTGCTTTAATCATAGGAACAAGTTTTTGCATTGATTCATTATCCAAAATTTCTTGTAAATTTTTTGAAATTACATATCTGTTAGGATTTTTAAGAATTTCAATAAAACCTTTTAAAACATTTGTTTGTTTTGTTTGATTATATACTTCTTCTATTATTTCTTCATTAAAGTTTTCTTGAGCAATATTCATTATGGCATTATATATATCTAGTCTAGAATATTTATTAGAATATTTGTTGCTATCTAAAGTATATTTTTTTGCTATAACAGATGCTATATTTTTATCATTTTTAGAAATTGCTTCAGCTAATTTTTCTAAATCATATTTCATTGATAAATAATAAGTTTTTGCTTTGTCAAGCATATCAATTTGTTGTTTATTTTCATTCTGTAAAATAGATATATTAACAGAATCAATCTTACTAGAGAATAACTTTTTATCGCGTTGAATGTTTTGTAAAATTTGTTTTTTTCTAGTTTCAAAATGTTGTTTCTTAGATACAGCATTATTATATTGTTCTTGTATTTCGTTTACCTTTTCTTTTTGTGCATTAACTTTTTGATTTAATTCTTCAACATCTTTGAATTTTCCAGAATTATAAAATCTATTTGCAACATCATCATCTTTTAACATAAATCCATATTTGTCAATAAATTCTTTAACTTTTGTATCTCTTTCTTTAATTAATTCATTAAGAACTATAGTTTCATTAGCTAATTTTTCATTATATTCATTAACAACTTTATCACAATCTTTTATATTTTTTTCATTTAGCCATAAGCCATGTTTTTCTGCTAATGTTATATCTATAGAAGATTTAAGTTTTTCTTTTAAATTTTCAACAATTGAAGATTGTTCAGTTAATTGTTTATCAATAATTTGAATATTTTTTTCTTCTTCGTTTAGTTTTTGTTGAGCATTTGTAAGTAAATAGTAAGTTTGGTCAAATTCTTCCATTAAATTGAAATATTTATCAAATTTACCATTGTTAACTTCTTTAAGAAGAATTCTTATTTGTTCATTTTCAAAAGTTTTTTCTATTTTTTCAATAAGTTCATTTCTTTTTGTTCTTAATTCTTCTAATTTTTGTTCATAATTTTCAGGGGAATTAATAGAAGTATATAATTTAGCAGGGGTAGTATCATCTAAAGCATAATTTTTTGCATCTTCTAACTCTTGATTTTTTTCTTCTAACTGATTTTGTAAAGAAACTTTTCTTTCTGATAATTCCTTATTTTCTTTTTCTAATTTAGCTAAATTTTCTTTAATTGAATATTCATCTAATTTTGAATATTTTTCTATTTCATCAGTAAGATTAGTTTTAATTTCTTCATATTTTTCAATTTGTGTAAAATTTAATCTTTGAGTAGTGCAAATTGAAAGTTGATTGTTTAATTGATTTTGTTTTATTGCAAGTTTTTCTTTTTCTTGTTTACTTGGAGCATTTTTAATTTGTTTTTTTATCTCTGAAACTTCTTTGCTAAGTTTTTCCATTAAAATGTCACAATTTTTTGCAGAATTAATGTTTAAAATAGGGTTTTTATTAATTAAATCATTGACATTATTATTAAGCTCTTTTATATTTTGGTTACAAATTTCTAGTCTATTTTTTAAGTTAGCAATATTAGAATAATTTGCGTTCATTAAATCTATTTGAGCATTTCTAATATTTGTTAAATTTTCATCAAGTTTAGTTTGAGTAGTGGCAATGTCTTGTTTTATTGTTTTAATTTCAGACTTAACAAGATTAATTTTTCTTTGTCCACTTGCCACATTTAAAGCTTCTACATTGTTAGACTTTTTCATTTCTTGTTTTAAAGCTTTTATTTCATTATTAATTTTTTGTAATTCATCAAGATTTGCTTTAAATTCTTGTTGAGATTTTGTTAATTTAGATGATTTACTTATTTTAGCTATGTTATGTTGAGCTTCTTTTATAAATTTATCATCAAAGAAATCGCGAAGGATTGCATTTCTTTGTTTAATTAATTGACCTTTTTGAGAATTTAGTTTTTTATTTAAATTGGTAATTGAATTTTTTAATGTTACTATATTTTCACTTGATTTGTTGTGATTATTTTGAATAGTTGTAAGTTTTTCATTTTCTTTGTCTAGTTTTTCTAGGTCTGATTGTTGTTCTTGATAAATTTGAATGCTATCAACAATATTTTCTAATGAAGAATCTATTAAATTTTGTAATTCTTTGATACCTTTGTTCTTTGGAGATGTTTTTACAGTTTTTGTTTCTTTTTTTGATTTTTTTGATTTTTTATTTGTCTCTTGTTTTTTATTGTCACCTTTGTTTTCAACACCTTCTTTTTTATCTTGTTGTTCTTCGTTTTGATTATTATTGTTGTCTTGTCCTTCGTTTTGATTATCAATTATGTTTTGAGATTCGATTCTTTTACTTTCAGCTTTAGCCAAAGAATTTTTAAGGTCGCTTAAGTCAATCTGAACACCTTCTTCTTTTGCGATATTTTCAACAATTTCAATAGCCTTTTCAGCAAGAGCATCTTTATCAGCCTGATGAGTTATGTTGTGTAAACTCTCGGCAAGGGGATCACATATAGCAACGCCAATTGTATTATGATAATCTTTTTGACCTACTTTACTTGAAATTATTGCATATGTTAAATATTCAAGATATTTTGCTTGTTCGTCTGTAGCATTAGGAGCGAATTGAACAACTTTGTTTTGAATTTTTTGCAAACTATAATGTAATTTTGTTGCATTTTCAGCGTCTATAGAACTATTTTGATTAACTTTTGTATTTGCAATTAATTCAAAAATATTTTGATGTTTATAGTTTGCGTCAAAATCTTTCATCTTTTCTTGATTAAATATTTTAACTATATATCCATGAGCATTTATTCTATACAGGTCATCGATTGTCTTGATATTATTTTCATTACTGGAATTAGTTTGAAGTTCTTTATAAAATCTTAAACTTCTAAAATATGATTGAATTGGTGCTTGGTCTTGCATTGTAGAGCAGAGAATTTGATTAACTAGATTGTGCACATCTTTAGTTTTCGTAGTTTTAAGGTTAAACATAGAAAAAATTATTGGAGTTAAATTTCTTTCAATTGATCTGATTTTTTGTATTTTTTCTTTAACTTGTTCATTTTCAGGATCTTTTAACCATTGTTTGTTAATTTCAATTTTAGCTCTATTTAAAGCACAAAGAATCTTAACAGGTGTAGAAATTTTTGCTTCTTTATTTTTTAATGTATATGTGTCCATATTTGAATAAAGTTTTAAAGCAAAACAGAATTCTTCATTTTCAAAAGTAGGATAATTTCCACTTTCAATTTCTGATATAAATTTATTTAAATTATATTTGGTAAAAACCTTACCTTCCTTTACTTTAGAATCAAATTCAGCTATTGTAGCCTTAAATTCTTGTGTTTTATTAAATTCTTTTCTTTTTATTGTTTGACAAAAACCTCTATCAACAGATAGTTCTGAGTCGAAAAGAAATTGTGTAGTCAATCCTTCTTTTACTAAATCATGATTATATTCATAGAATTCTTGTTCTAAAAAAGTTTGTAAAATTTTACCTTGCAAATTAATATTTTTTTCTTGTTTATTATCTTTATGATATATAAAGTCAACTACTGATTTTAAAAGAGTATTTTTTTCAGTATTCATTAATATCTACCTCCATTAACTTACCTATATTCTAACATATTTGTAGCACAATTTCAATAGGTTATTTAAAATATTTTTACTATTTATAATAGTTTTTGAATAATAATTACTTTAATTTAAAAATTGCTCCTATTTGAGTCGAAGCGACATCAATTCTTATATCGCGTCCTTCTATAATTTGATCTTTTTTTAATACTTCGCATACTGAATTATATGCTAAAATTGGGGTATTATTTTCTTTACTTAGATGAGATAAAACTATTTGTTTGGTCCCATTTATAGCTAGAAAATTTACTGCATCACCACTATCTAAGTTTGATAGATGACCATTAGGACCAGCAATTCTTCTTTTAAGCGATAAAGGATATTTAGTTCCGTTTATCAGCATATCTTTATCATAATTTGCTTCAATATATGCCACCTTACTTCCTTTTATTTCATTCATGATTTTATCTGTAAAATGACCTATATCTGTTACAACACAAATTTTTTTATCTTTTTCACTAAAACTAAATCCATAACATTTAACATCGTGTGGAACTTCTACAGGATTAATTTCTAATTCATTTAACTGAAATTTTCCATCAAATATTTTTCTATTTTTATTTTCTACTTTTTTTAGTTTTTCATCAAGTCCATTCCAAACATCTTGATGAGCATATACAGGAATGTTATATTTTTTTGAAAAAATGTCAATACCTTTAATGTGGTCGCTATGTTCATGAGATACAATTATAGCGTTTATTTCATTTGGATTTATACCAATTATTTCAAGTCTTTTAACACTTTCTGCGCAAGATAAACCATTATCGAGTAAAATACGCGATTTTTCACTTTCAATATATGTAATATTTCCGTCACTACCTGAAGACAAGTTTACAATTCTCATGAGAATATTATATCATATTAAAATGTAACTTGCAAGTTTATAAAGTTTATGTTTAATTATTTGACTAATACTAATCTAAACAAATTAATTATTTTCTATGTTTTTATCATTTAAAATATATAAAATAGAATATGAAAATGGGGATATGCAAACTTTTTCTGATATATTTCTGTTTAAATGAATTGCAATTGATGTTGCAAAAAAAATAAATGTAAAAAGCATAATGATACCTATAATAAAAACTATGTTGTGTTTCACATTAAAATTTTATCATAAAATTAATATTTGCTAAAATATTAAATTTTAAAAAAGTGTCGAAATTTTATTATTATTGACTAATTTAGAGATTTATCAAAATTTGATATATTATTATAAAATAAAGAAATTTCTATTTATAATAAAAATATATAAAAATTAATTAAATTATTGCTAAGTTGTCTATAATTTGTTATCATATAATTGTATGTAAAAGCTTAATAAGGAGGGAATATGAGTGTAAGTGCAATTGGTTGGATTGTTTCAATTATATTCATTGCAATTTTAGTAATAGGCTTTTTTATTGGATTTTGGAGGGGGCTAAAAAGGTCAACTGCAAGTTTAATTTTGGGAATTGTTGGTATCATACTTGCATTTTTTATTACCCCTGTTGTTACGAATGCTATATTAGGAATTAACATTTCAGTCAATGGACAGTCTACAACTATTAATAATTTTTTAATAAATTATTTTAGAGAAATAAATCAAGATACACAATTAATAGCAAATAATAATCCAAATTTTGAAACTTTGCTTGCTAAATTACCAAGTGCTGTTGGAAATGTTATTGTTTTTATACTTCTGACTATAGTTGTAGAGATAATTGTTTATATTATTTACAAGATTATTGCTTTAATTTTTTTGAAATATAAAGATGGGCAAAAAAAACATAGGCTAACAGGTGGAGTAGTTGGTGCAGTAAAAACTTTAATTATTTTAGTTTTTGCATTTATGCCTCTTTCATCATTAATTGGTTTATTAAATGGAATGATGAATGAACAAAATTATTTTATTCAAACTTCTTCAGAATCTACAATTAAAAATGATATTGATAGTTCTGAAAAAAATATGAATTATGAAGATTATGGAATTTCTTTACAAAATTCACAAACTGAAAATGAACAATCTGAAGATGAAACAGACGTTTTAGATGATAATGAACAAAGTCAAGAAGAAAATGTTCAAACCAATGGACATAACTTACTTGGTGATCAGTTGCCAAGTTCTGTTAAAAATATAATAAGAGGATTAGAAAATAATGCTTTAATTAAAGTATCAAAAGTATTTGGTCTAGATAATTATATTTTTGATTATTATTCAACAATTAATATTGATGGACAAAAAGTGAAATTGAGAGAAGAAATAGCAAACTCTTATTCGTTAGCAGATTTTGTTTATCAAATTCAAACTTATTATAATCAAAACAATACTATAGATTTTGCTAGTCTTGATTTTGAAAAAATAGAAAAAGTTTTAAATAAAATTGTAGATGGCAACTTGTTTGAATCTGTAATTGCACCTGTTATTACTGAAATTATAAGCAATTATGAAGAATATTCGTTTATGCAAGGTATTAATTCTGATTATAAATTAATATTAAATGATTTAAAAGATAACTTACTAGAATTAAAATCTAATGAAGAAAAATATCAGTATATTTCTAACGATATAAAAAATTTATTTTCAACATTTAAAATTTTAGCAAAATCTGAAATGATTAATAGTTTTATATCATCAAATTCAATAAATGAAACTTTACAAATATTAACTAACGAAAAAAATAAAACATCTACTCAAAAAGCATTTGAAAGTTTGTTTTCTATGAATATGATTCAAGATTCTATATCAAGCGTTGTAAAATTGGCTTTTGAACAAATATTAGGAGAAGAGGTTTCTGACATAGATGATTCCTCACAGTTAACACAAGAACAATGGACTGATCTCAGTGTATCTATTACACAAATTTTAGAAAATATCAATAATATAAACAATTCTCTATCTGGTGGAATTGAAAATTTGATAAAAAATCCGGAAATACTATTTGACCAAGAAAGTGAAACTTTACAAAACTTAATGAGTGAATTAGGATTAATGATAGATAGGATTAAAAATATTAAATTATTCCAAATAACTACACAAACAGGGACAGGTTCTATTATTGATAATGTTTTATCAAAATATAACTTAGATTTGCCTTCTACAACAGTAATAAGCGTTAGCGAGGGAGAAAGTGGCGAATTAGTTCATAATGAAGTTAGCATACAAAATTATCAAGAATTATTTAACTTTATAAGTCCTGTTTTAATTACTGTAAAGGATACTGATATTTATAATATTATAACTTCTAATGATGATATTAATGTTATGTTACAAAAAATTGCAGATAAATTCGGCGTTTTAGGTCAAGATGGGGTGGAAGGTGATAAGTATATTTTACACAAAATAATTTTGCCTTTATATCAAATAGATTTTACAAATGAATTAATTGTTAAACAATTGCAAAACGCTTTACCATCAGATAGTATAATAACATTTGCTGAAATTTCTAATTTTGAAGAATGGGAAAATGAGTTAGATTATATTAGTGACCTTCTTGTTAAATTAAACACTACAATTGTCAATGTCGGAACAAGTGAACAGCCATTAGAAAAAAGTTATTTTTCTATTATTTTAAGTGGTGATTATAATGAATTTATTAACAATCTAAAAGAAGAAGATGTTGATGGTATTTTTAGACCTATTTTACTTGCAAAAAGTACTGATAACCTTAAAAAATCTATACTTAATATAATAAGTGAAAATATAAGCAAAATTACAAATAAGAAAACTGAAATTGCTAGTGATAATATAGAAAATCAAGTTGATGAAATCATTTCAATTATTAAATCTTTCATTTCTTTAAATAAAGCTTTATCTTCTCCTGATATAACAATAGAAAATCTTGTAGAAAATAGCACCGAAATTTTAGGAAATGTATTAAATACTATTAAGAAAACAATTTTCGATGAATCGGGTAATATTGATGAAAATGCAATTTTTGGTCAAGTGTTTGAAGATGTTGTTGATGAAGTAAAAACTAAATATTCTCAAATTATAGAAAATAATACTGAAATTTCAGAAAAGTTAAAAGATTTAAAAAATGCTGATTTTAGAGTAATATTAGAGATGATAGCTGATGCTAGTAAATAAAAGTATACAATTGGAGAAAAAATGGAATTTAAACATACACCTGTTTTATTAAACAGCGTTATTGACGGATTAAATATAAAAAAAGATGGCATTTATGTTGATTGCACTATGGGTGGCGGTGGACATTCTTATGAAATAATTAAAAGATTGTCTAACAAAGGTAGATTAATAGGTTTTGATAAAGATATAGATGCTGTCAAAGTTTGCAAAACTAAATTTAAAGATTTTCAAAATGTAAATATTATCCATAGTGATTTTAAAGAAGCTCCTAATATCTTAAATGAACTTGGTATTGATTATATTGACGGATTTTTAATTGATTTAGGAGTTAGTTCTTATCAAATAGATAATGCATTAAGAGGTTTTAGTATTAATAATGACGGTAAACTTGACATGAGAATGAATCAAGAACAAGATTTAGATGCTTATTATGTGGTAAATAATTATTCTAAAGAATCATTATTAAAAATTCTTTATACTTATGGTGAAGAAAGCAATGCAAAAAAAATTGTAGATAATATAGTAGAATATAGAAAAATAAAACCTATTACAACAACATTTGAATTAAAAAATATAATTGAGCAAAGTTTTCCTAAATCTGTTATATATTCTAAAGGCGGAGTAAGTAAGAAAACATTTCAAGCTATAAGAATTGAAGTTAACGGTGAGCTTAAAGGGTTAGAAAATGTTATAGAAAATTTAATTAAAATGCTTAATAAAAATGGAAGGGGTGCAGTTATAAGCTTTCATAGTCTTGAAGATAGGATAGTAAAAGATGTCTTTAAAAAGAGTAGTATGTCTTGTATTTGTCCACCAAAAACACCTGTGTGCATATGTAAACATGTTAAACTTGGAAATATCTTAACCAAAAAACCTATAATTGCTGATGAAAAGGAACTAAAAGAAAATCCAAGGTCAAGCAGTGCGAAACTTAGAATTTTTGAAAGAATTTAGATTCTATTAAGTCATAAACTTGAAAATAGGAGAGTATGATATGAATGAGAAAACCTTAATTAAAGAAATAGAAAAAGATAAAGAAGAGATTTTAAAAGAAAAGCTTATACAGAACAAAGAAAGTTTTAAAAAAGAATCTTGTTCTTCTATTAATGATAAACAATCTCTGAATTTTAATAATTCTTTTAGTCAAGGTCAAACTTCCACAGAAACTAAGATAAATAAGACGCAAAACGATAAAAAATATATCAATGTAAATCCATTTTCTTCTAGTGCTTTTAAAACTAATGAAGATATAATCAAGAAAGCTGAAGAAAAATTGAAAAGAAAAAATGATAATGATAATTTAAATAAAGAAGATGATATTAATGATTTAGAAAATAATGCACATGATATTGAATTATCTAGTGATAAAGAAATTGTTAATGAAAAGCGTCTTATAGGAAGTTCTCAAATAATAGACAAGCCCAACTATGATTTCATTGAAACACTTACATCTGAAGAAAAAGAAAAGATTTTTGTGTTTCAAGATGAAAAACAACAAGATCAGCCAAAACCTAAAAAAAATAAATTTAAATTGATTATAGTTTCAATTTTATTTGCTATATTTGGAATTTGGGGGATTGTAAACATTGCACAGCTAGATTCTGTAACTACACAATATTCTATTAATTTGGCTTCATATCTTAACAATCTTCATAATCTTGATGCTACAAACGCGGAAAATATGGAAAATCTTTTTCCTACAATTCCAGATGAAGAATTATCACCAAATGAAATTGACAAAAAATCAAATTGGTTTGATAAATTTTGTAATTTTTTAGCGGGCTTATTTGGAGGTTAAATGCAAAAAGCCTTTACGCTATATTCATTAAAAAAAAGGATACTTGCAATACTTCTTGTGATATCCTTTATTTTTTGCGCTTTAATTATTAGATTATTTGTTATTCAAATTGTAAATGGTAAATCATTACAAATAAAAGCTACAGATCAATGGACCAGAGATTTGAAAATAGTAGCTCCTCGTGGAAAAATTTATGACAAAACAGGTTCAACTTTAGCTGTAAGTTACACCACTTACAATGTTTATGCAAGAGCAAGGGAAATTAAAACTCCATCTCAAACAGCTTATGCTTTAAGTCCTATATTAGATATAAGTTTTGAAAAACTTTATACAAAACTATCAAATAAAACAGTCAGTGAAGTATTATTAAAAATGCAAATAGATGGAGATATGGCTGTTCAAATTTACAATTTAGGGTTAGATGGAATTTATTTAGCTGAAAATAGTGATAGATATTATCCTTATGGAAATTTGTTAACTCAAGTAATGGGATTTACAAGTATAGATAATACTGGGCAAAGTGGACTTGAGGCGTATTATAATAACTATTTAAAAGGTATAGATGGTTATAGTTTTGTTCAGAGTGACTTGCAAGGTAAAGAAATAGGAGGAAGTTTAAGATATTATGTTTCTGGAACAGCTGGAAATGATTTGCATATAAATATTGATAGTAAAATGCAACTTATACTAGAAAATGCTTTAAATCAAATTATGGAAGAACAAAATCCTAAAAGTGTAACAGGTTTAATAATGGAAGCAAAGACAGGAAAAATTTTATCAATTTCAAGTAAACCTAGCTTTGATCTTAATGATGTTCCTAGAGATGACTTAGAAAGTTTGTTTGAAATGAGCAAGGTAAAAGCGGTTACAGACATTTATGAACCGGGTTCAACTTTTAAGATTTTGACGGTTGCAGCCGCTCTTGAAGCTGGTGTTGTGGATTTAGATGATACATTTTATTGTCCGGGTTATAGAATAATAGATGGGGTTAGAATTAAATGTTGGAAAACTATAGGTCATGGAAACCAAACTCTTTCTGAAGCTTTTGCAAACTCTTGCAACTGCTGTTTTATGGATTTAGCACTTAGGTTAGGAGTTGATAGATTTTATCAATATATGGAAAAGTTCGGGTTAGGTCAAAAAACAGGAATTGATATCACAGGTGAAGGAAATGGAATGTTAATGGCTAATAATTTAGTAAAAAATGTCGACTTAGCAAGAATGGGATTTGGTCATGCAATAGCAGTAACTCCAATACAATTATTGACTGCGGTATGCAGTATAGTGAATGGAGGACAATATAATATTCCTAGCGTTTTAGATTATATAGAAGATACAAATGGAACTACTATTAAAGAAAGTAACAAAAGTAGTAAAACCAATATTATAAGCAAAGAAACTTCACAAAAAGTAAATTCTTTATTAGAGTTTGCAGAAAACAAACTAGGTAAATATACATTTGTTGAAGGTTATGAAGTAGGTGGAAAGACAGGAACAGCTCAAAAATATAAAGAAAGTGGGGGAATTGATCCGGGAAAATATATATCTAGTTTTATAGGAACTTATCCTGCATCTGATCCAGATTATGTAGTTTTTATTATGGTGGATGAACCTGGGAATGGCGCTTATTATGGAAGTATAGTTGCAGCTCCTTATGGAAAGATTGTTTTTGAAAATTTATTTGATTATTTGGGAGAAGAAAAACAAGACCCTAATGTTAAAGTAGAATATGTAAAAATGCCAAATTTGATAGGTTTAAGTCTTGCTCAAGCTGTCGTATTGTTAAAAGAAAATGATTTATTCTATGAAATAGATGGAGAAGGAGAATATGTGATTGATCAGCTTCCTCCACCTCAAACAGATATAGCTAAAGGAAGCACAATTGTTTTAATAACATAAATTAAAAATCAAAACTTTATTTCTTAGATAAACAAAAAATAATTTTAAATTGTTAAAAAAGTTTGTCTTTTATTTTTAAATTATTTAAAATATAAACATGGATAAAACATGGATTATAATTATTTGTATTATTGCTTTTGCAGTATTAATATGCTTTTTACTTGCAGTAGCAAATTATTCTTACGATAAATTTATGGATAAATATCAGAAATTAAATAGAAGGTCGATAAGAAATGAAGTAACTCCTATGCAATTTGTTGCTATGTTAGATAGTCAAATTTTTAATGGTAATCTAAGTGTAGTTCAAATTGACAAAGTAGCAGGTGATGCGTATAGTAGTGGAAGACTTTTTTTATCAACTCAAACTATTAATAATCCTTCAATAGCTTCATATACAATTATTGCTCATGAAATAGGTCATGCAAAGCAAGATATAGAAGGAAATAAAATTAAAAGATTAAATTTTTTAAGAAGATTAGGAAGATTAATTGGCTTTCTTATGTCACCACTTTTAATTGCAGGACTAATAATGTTATTTTTAGGTGAAATGTATACTATAATAGGATATGTATTGCTAGCTTGTGGTGTAGGTATTTTTATTCTTGCTTTAGTTATAAAGATAATGACTATATCTATAGAAAAAGATGCGTCAAAAAAGGCTGTTGAATTTTTAGATATGATTTTAAATGAAGAAGAATTAAGAATTGCTAAAAAATTTTTAAATGATGCAAGAATGACTTATTGGGCTGATTTCCTAAAAATAATTTTGGGTTGGACTGCTATGTCGAAAAAAGGAAAATTGTTTAACTAATAAAATAACCTTTGATAGCATAAAATAATTAAAATACTTTTATAAAAATATATCTTTTTATGTTTAATAAACTAGATTTTAAATGGAGTAAATATGGAATTTTTTTGGGGATATTTGATTTCAGGGATTATAATTTTTGCAACTATTATAATAGCTTTAGTTGCACAAGTTAAAGTAATGAACTCTTATTCAAAATATAAACAAGTTCCTTCTTCACTGAATATGTCTGGACAGGAATTTGCAGAAAAATTGGTTCGTGAAAGAAATTTACCTTTACAAGTTAGAACTTGTGGAGGAAGTTTAACAGATCATTATGATCCCAGAGATAGAAGTATTAATATTAGTCAAGAAAATTTTTCTTCACAATCAATTGCATCTCAAGCAATCATAGCTCACGAATTTGGTCACGCATTACAACACGAAGAAAATTACTTGCCTTTTAAAATAAGACAAATAGTTGTGAAAAGTTGTAATTTTATATCAAGTTTATTGGTTCCTTTAATTTTAATAGGAATACTAATTCAATTTTTTTGGTTAGCAGGATTTGGTTTAATTTTTATTTATGCATCTGTTGGTATATATGGTGTTTCAGTAATTGCAAATTTAGCAACTTTGCCAGTAGAATTTAATGCGTCTAAAAGAGCTAAACAAGTTATGGAAGAATTAGGAATAAATAGCGATGAAGAAAGAAAGGCTATAGATAGTGTTCTTAATTCTGCTGCTATGACTTATGTTGCTTCTCTTCTTGTAAGTATGGCATATCTTTTAAGGTATTTATTTATTCTTTTATCTATAACTAAGCGTGATTAAAATAAAAAAAAACTTATCTATATGATAAGTTTTTTTTATATAAAGTTTTAGGTTAAATATGTTATTTAATTTAATTATTGTTGTCTCTATATTTAGCATCATCAATTGTAGAAACATCTTCTAGTAAATCATCAAAATTAAAATATTCTTCTTCATTAATGTTGGATGAAGAATTTTCATTGATTGTTATATCATTACCAGCTTCTATATTTATGTTATCTAAATTTGAATTGCTAGTTTCACTAGATATATAACTTTTGCAAAAATGTTCTTTTCCTTCTCCTTTTGAAATAGTTACTCTTTCAAGATTGCAGTTTGTGCCTTTTTCATTAAACACACAATTTTTTACATTGCATATAATTCCTCTATTTAAATCATTTTTCATAAATTCTCCTCATTAGGAATATTATGTGTAATGAAATTTATTTTATGAGAAAAATAATCAAAATAAAATAATTAATTATATTAGAACTATAAAACATTAATAAAATATTAAAAAAATATTAAATAAATATTAAAAAAATATTAAATAAATATTAAAAATATTAAAATAAAAAAAATAAAAGTAGATTTATTTTAGATTTAA
>CASEOW010000042.1 GCA_949289785.1 uncultured Bacillota bacterium
ATGGAATTATTAGCGCCAGCTGGGAATTTTGATAAACTTGTTACAGCTGTTCATTTTGGGGCAGATGCTGTTTATTTTGCTGGAAAAATGTATGGTCTTAGAGCTTTTGCAGGTAATTTTGATGATGAAGAAATTATAAAAGCTATGGACTATTTACATAAAAATGGAAAAAAAGGTTACATTACATTAAATATTGTTGCAAATGATAGTGATTTTGAAAATATTGATAATTATTTGAATTTACTTGTAAAAGCTAATGTAGATGGTGTTATTGTTAGTGATGTTGGACTTATTTATTATTTAAGAAAGAATTTTCCTATGCTCAATGTTCATGTTTCTACTCAAGCTAATGTAAATAATAGTTATTCGGCTAAATTTTTTGCAGATTTAGGTGTTACTAGATTAGTTTTAGCTAGAGAAATGAATATAAATCAAATAAAAGCTTTACATGAAAAATTAGGAGATAAGCTTGAAATAGAAGCTTTTGTTCATGGTGCAATGTGTATATCTTATTCTGGAAGATGTTTATTATCTAACTATATGACAGGCAGAGATAGCAATCGTGGTGCATGTGTTCAAGCGTGCAGGTGGAATTATGTTATAAGGGAAGAAAATAAAATAGAAGAGTATCCTATTGAAGAGGACGAAAGAGGAACTTATATCCTTAATTCTAAAGATTTATGTATGGCTGACTATTTAGAAGAACTTAAAGATGCTGGAATTTGTTCTTTAAAAATTGAAGGAAGAATGAAGTCAGATTATTATGTTGCTAGTGTTGTAAATGCTTATAGGAGAGCTCTAGACGGAACTATTGACAAAGATAAATTATACGAAGAGCTTGAAAAAACTAGTCATAGAAGATATACAACAGGTTTTTATTTTAATAGTGATGATAAAGAGTATTTGGTTTCTTCTATGCCTATTCAAAGTGCTGTAATCATAGCAAAGGTTGTTGAAGATGCCAAAGACGGTTTTGTTACAGTTGAAATGAGAAATAGGTTTAAGAAAGGTGATGAGCTTGAAGTTCTATCTCCAGATGATAACTTTTTAAAATCTTTTACAATAGAAACTATTATTAATTCTAAAAATGAAGTCATAGATGATGCAAAACTTGTTCAAGAAGTATTGCGAATTTCTTGTCCTTATAATTTAAAAAAGGGTGATATTTTAAGAAAACTTTAATAGTAGAAAGTTTAAAAATATTAGATATATTTTTAAACTTTCTATTTTTTGTTTTTATGTCAAATTACAACAAATTTATAAAAAATCTTATAAAATTGGATAAAATTTTTACTATCACAGTAAAATTTAGTATTATATAATAAAAAGGCTTACGATTTTACTAATAAAGGGGTCTTAAATGAACTATAGAAAAAATAATGTTAATATTATTGGTTGTGGTTATTCTGGAATTGAATGTGCTTTATTTTTGGCTGGACATGGAATTAAAGTTAATTTATTTGATTGGGAAGGTAAACATAAATTTAATTGTATGTCTTGTAATCATAGAAAAAATATAACTGAAAGAAGAGAAGCTTTTGATGTTTTGCTAAAAAAAGAGTTGGCTTTTTTAGGTAGTCCATTAATTAGGCAAGAAGAATATTTAAAAAGTCAAGGTTTTAAAGGTTGTGTTGAAGGGGAAATTTATAATCTTGGTTTAGAAATGGTTAAAAACAACGAAAATATAGAATATTTTAATTTTCCTATAAATGAAATTAATTCTAATGAAATAAATATTATTGCTTCTGGAAGCACTACTAATGATGCTCTATCAGATTTTTTAACAAAAAAACTTGGTTCAATGAAATGTTTTAAATATAAATACAAATATCCTATCATTGATAATATAGACTTAAATAATTTAGAAAAAGATGGCGATAATTATTATTTACATATTAATTATGGAGTTTATATTAGATTTATTAATCAAATTGTTAAAGAAATAAATAATCATCTTTTGCAAGGTAACTTTTCAATTATGGAAAAAAGTATTGAAGATTTAGTTTGTAAAGGAAAAGAAAATTTAAGAAATTATGCGTTAATGCCTGTAATTATAGGAGATTTAAAAGAAAAACCTTATGCTACTGTATCTCTTAGAAAAGTCGATGAAGGATTTTTAGTTTGCGGAATAGCAAGTAATTTTAACGAATTTAGTCAGATAGAAATTTTAAGAACTTTACCTGGTTTTGAAAATGCTATTTTAATTCAAAAAAGTAAAGTTAAAAAGGGTCTTCAGATATATCCTAAATATACAATTAATGAATTTGGGCAATCAAAAGTTGATAAAAATTTGTTTTTTACTGGAAGTATTTTAGGCTTTGAAGATTATGCACAGTCAATTGCAAGTGGGTTAAGTGTTGCTATGGCTGTCAATAATTACTATAAAGATAGAGCGCTTGTTTCTCTTCATCAAGATTGTCTTATTGGATATATAAGCAAAAAAATTCTTTCAACAAATTTGTTAAAAAGCAATGATATTTTACAAGACTATGATATAATGAATAAGCAAGATGATTTTACGAATGAAAAACTTATTGGACATTTATTTGAAAAATCGATTAATGCTCTTGCTCTATTTAAGGAGGAATATATTAATGGAAAGCATGTTTAGAGGAACTACTATATGTGGAGTAAAAAAAGACGGTAAAATTGCTATTGCTGGTGATGGTCAAGTTACCATGAGTGAAAGTGTTATTTTTAAATCAAATGCACATAAAGTAAGAAGAATTTATAATGATAAAGTTGTTATTGGTTTTGCTGGCAGTGTTGCTGATGCATTTTCTCTTTGTGAAAGATTTGAAAATATGTTAAATAAATTTTCTGGAAATCTTATGAGAAGTGCTGTTGAACTTGCTGGTACTTGGCGTGAAGATAAAGCTTCTAGACAATTAAATGCTATGATGATTGTTGCTGATAAAAATCAACTTTTAATTGTTAGTGGAACAGGTGAAGTTATTGAACCTGATGATGATGTTTGTGCTATTGGTTCTGGTGGCAATTATGCACTTGCTGCTGCTAAAGCACTTAAACAAAATACAAATTTACCAGCTGAAGAAATTGCTAGAAAAGCTTTGGAAATTGCTGGTCAAATATGCGTATTTACAAATGACCATATTACTGTGGAGGAGGTTTAATATGAATTTAACACCTAGACAAATTGTTGATGAACTTGATAAATATATTATAGGACAGGCTAAAGCTAAAAGAGCTGTTGCTATTGCTCTTAGAAACAGATATAGAAGAAGTCAACTTCCTAAGGAACTTAGAGAAGAAATAACACCTAAAAACATTATAATGCGTGGGCCTACCGGCGTTGGTAAAACAGAAATTGCAAGAAGACTTGCTAAACTTGTTGGTGCACCTTTTATTAAAATTGAAGCTACTAAATATACAGAAGTTGGATATGTTGGTCGTGATGTCGAAAGCATGATAAGAGACCTTGTTGAAGTTGCAGTGAGAATGGTAAAAGATGAAAAAGCTCATCAAATGGAAGACCGTGTGAGACCTATTGTTGAAAGCAAATTAGTTGACGCTATTTGCGACACAAGAAGAGCTCAAAATATCACTGTTGATAAAACTGATGTACAAAATCAACTTAAAGATGGCAAACTTGAAAATGAAAATATTGAAATAGTTGTTCTTGACAATCCTAAACCTATGGTAGCTATTGGGGGACCTGAAATAAGTCTTGGTTCAATGTTTGACGGATTATTGCCTCAAAAACATAAAAAGAGAAGAATGTCTGTAGCTAGAGCTAGAGAAATTTTAACAAGTGAAGAATGTGATAAAATTATCGACAAAGATAATGTTTACGCAGAAGCTATTAGAAGAACAGAAGAAGAAGGTATTATTTTTATAGATGAAATAGATAAAATTATTGGCAAAGCTGGTGGCTCTAATAATCAAGATGTTTCTAGAGAAGGTGTTCAAAGAGATATTCTTCCTATTGTTGAAGGTAGCACAGTTGCAACAAAATATGGTAATGTTAAAACAGACTTCATTTTGTTTATTGCTTCAGGTGCATTCCATGTTTCAAATATTGAGGATATGATTCCTGAATTACAAGGAAGATTTCCTATTCGTGTAGATTTAGATAATTTAACTAAAGAAGATTTTAAAAGAATTTTAACTGAACCTAAAAATTCTGTTACTATGCAATATGCAAGTATTTTATCCGTAGACAATATCGTTCTTCATTTTACAGATGACGCAATAGATGAAATTGCAGAAATGGCAGCAACTGAAAACGAAACAAGTGAAAATATAGGTGCTAGAAGATTGCATACTATTATGGAAAGTCTTTTAGAAGATATTTCTTTCAATGCTTCATCATCGTTGCCTATTACAGATGTTAATATTGATAGAGCATATGTTCAAAATGCTTTCAAAGAAGCAAAGAAAAAATTTGATTTGAAAAAATTCATTTTATAAAATAATTTTTTAAATAATATAAAATTTATATAATTTTAACGAATGGAAGATAAGATTAAAAAAAATAAGATTTTGTTTTTTAATCTTATTTTTTTGATTTTTTACTTTAATTTTTATATAAATTATAAAAAATATTGACTAAAAAAAATAAAAATGCTAACTTAACTTTATGGATAATTCAAGAACAGAAATATTAATTGGTAAAGAAAATATAAATAAATTAAATACTAAAATTGTTACTATTGTAGGTGTTGGGGGCGTTGGTGGCTATGTTGCAGTTATGTTAGCAAGAGCGGGTATTGATAACATTGTTTTAATAGACTTTGATAAAGTTTGTCCATCAAACATTAATAGACAGATTGTTGCTTACAATTCTACTATTGGAAAAAGTAAAGTCGAAGTTTTAAAAAACATGATAGAAGATATTAATCCTAATGCTCAGGTTAAAATCTTTGATGAGAAGTTAACAGAGGAAAATGTAGAAAAGCTTATCAATAAAAACTCATTTGTTGTAGATGCAATAGATTCAGTAAAAGATAAAATAGCTCTTATTTGTTATTGCAAAGATAATGATATAGAAATTATATCTGCTATGGGTGCTGGAAATAGATTTGATATTCCGAATTTTCAAATTATGGATATTGAAAAAACTCACGATGATGGTTTGGCTAAAGTTGTTAGAAAAAAATTAAGAGAGATAGGAGTGAAAGGGCTAAATGTAGCTATTTCTACTTCTTCTGCTATAAAAACTGATGGTATTATTGGAAGTATAAGTTATTATCCAGTTGCATGTGCGTGTGTGATTTCTAGTTATGTTGTCAACAAGATTATTAATTCTTAAATAATTATTTAAGATTTTTGACATTATTCTAAATAAAAAAATGTATAATATTAGGAAATTTTATTATTTTTGGTTATAATAAAGAAAAGAAATTAATTTATAAATAAAAGGAGATTAATATGAAAGAAATTGAACAAAAAGATTTTTCAAGTTTAACTAAAGAAGGCGTTGTTCTTGTTGATTTTTTTGCTACTTGGTGTGGACCTTGCAGAATGATGAGTCCTATTCTTGAAGATATTGAAAAAGAAGTAGGGGATAAAGTTAAAATTTTCAAAGTTGATGTTGATAAAAATGAAATGCTTGCTAGAACTTATGGTATCATGTCTATTCCAACATTAATGATTTTTAAAGATGGTATTGCTAAAGAAAAACATGTTGGTGTTTGGATGAAAAACGAATGTGTTGAAACTTTAAAAAATTACTTATAAAATTTTAACTTTAATCATTTTAAATTTAATAAACCATAGTCTAAATTGCTATGGTTTGTTTTTTATAAATTACTTATCTTAATTTTAAATTATAATTATAAATAATTCAAAAATTACAATATTTGTCATACTTTTGTTTAATTTTAGTTATTTTTGTATTGACTTTGGCTGGTAAGCGTGTTAAAATTATTTTGTCTAAAAGGGGTTTAAAATGAACAAGAGAGTTTATTTAGATAGCGCTTCAACTACATATGTTTCAAGTGAAGTTTTAGCAGAAATGTTGCCATGTTTTAGCACAATTTATGGTAATAGTAACTCTGTAAATAGTTATGGTAGAGAAGCAAGTGCTATTGTTGATAGAGCAAGAGATAGAATTGCTCATGTTATTGGTGCTGAAAAATCAAATGAAATTTATTTTACTTCAGGTGGAACTGAAAGTGATAACTTTGCTATTAAAGGTATTGCTCATGCTTATGCAAATAAAGGTAAGCATATAATAGTAAGTTCTATTGAACATAGTGCCATCATGGATTCTTGCAAACAATTAGAGCAAGAAGGTTTTGAAATTACAAAGTTACCTGTTGATAGTATGGGACTTGTTAATCTCATTGATTTATTGCACGAAATTAGAAAAGATACTATTCTTATTTCTGTAATGGCTGTTAATAATGAAGTTGGAACTATACAAAATGTAAAGGCTATAGCAAAAATTGCTCATGATTACAATATTATTTTCCACACAGATGCTTCACAAGCTTTAGGTGCTATCAGATTAAATGTTCAAGATATGGAAATTGATGCAATGACTTTGACTGCTCATAAAGTTTATGGACCAAAAGGCGTTGGTTGTCTTTATCTTAAAAATGGTATTAGAATTGAACCTTTAATTGTTGGTGGCAGTCAAGAAAGAGAAAAAAGAGGTGGAACTGTTGATGTTGCACTTGTTGCAGGATTTGGTAAAGCTGTTGAAATTGCTGACCGTGACATGATGATAAATCAACAAAAGTTAAGAAGTATTAGAGATTACTTTATAAAAAGTGTTACTGAAAAAATTGATTTTGTTACAGTAAATGGTCATCCACAACAAAAAGTAAATTCTATTGTTAATATGTCTTTTGAAATGGTTGATAATGAATCATTATTAATGCTTCTTGATATGGAAGGAGTTGCCGTTTCTATAGGTTCTGCTTGCACAGCTGGTTCTTTGCTTCCTAGTCATGTTTTGAAAGCTATGGGACTTAGTGATGAACAAGTTAAAAGTTCTGTGAGATTTTCTTTTGCTAAAAACTTAACTAGAAGCGATATTGATTATGCTGTAGAAGTATTACAAAAATCTGTAGAGAAGTTAAGGTCAATTTCAGCACTCACAAAAGCAGGTAGGAGGTAATTTATGTTTAGCGCAAGAACACTTGAAAGATTTAAAAATCCAACTTTTGCTGGGGGACTTCGTGGAGCTAATGCAACAGGAAAAGCAGAAGATGAGCTTAGCAAAGATTTAATAAAAATTTATTTATTAGTTAATGATGAAGGCATTATTGAAAATGCTAAATTTAAAACTTATGGTGGAGTTGCTACTATAGTTACTTGTGATTTTGTATGTCAAATGTTAATTGGTAAAAACTTAGAAGAAGCTTTATCTATTTCTGAAGAAGATATTTTAAATGAATATTTTGATATTCCTTCTGATAGAAAATATTGTGCAAGTTTAGCTGAAGAAGCTATTAAAAATGCTGTAGAAGATTATTATAAAAGAATTGAAAAACTTGAAAAAAAGATGGCTAATGAATAATTAGAGCTAACAAAAAAAGATAATACAGATTAAAGTATTATCTTTTTTTATCATTTGTTAAATTTATATGATAAAAATAAACTAAATTTATATACTATTAATGTAGCTTATTTGAGTTTCTTTTTTAAATTATTTGCTTTTTCATCAATTATTTCAACTGTATCATCTACTACTTTTTCAGCTTTCTTTTTCATATTTTTAATTTTCTTATTTGCTTTTGATTGCTCTTCATTCATTTTCTCCATAACAGCTTTTTCACTATTATTATAAATTGTTTTCACCTTAGAATTATGTTTATATAACATCATTCCAGCAAGCATACCAGCACCAAATCCCATTAGTAGCATCAAATCTTTCATAAAATTCCTCCTTATGATTATTTTTTGCAAATTTAAGTTATTTATACAATAACTATTTAATTTATGTATATAAAGTCATTTTAATTTTTATAATTTAAAATATTTAAGCAACAAAAAAAGCAGATTTTCATCTGCTTGAAATTTCAAAGCTGAGAGCTTGCCTTGATAAGAAATTACCAACTGCCTTACAAAAATTTAACTCCACCAAAGCTTCCTTATGGCACATCAAAGTGTCCTCTTAGTGATGCTGCCGTCAGGCTCTGACACGGTTCAAAGATTTTGATTGCATAAGACCTTGATTTCAACACCAAATTTTTGCACACATATTTGACAATATCAAACCGCAAACAAGTGTTCAACCCCACTGTAGCGGATTGTGGGTTACAGAGCACCGCTAACTCTCCGTCTATCTCAGCTTTACCATTTTAACACATTTTTTTTTCTAAATCAATAAAAACTAAAGATTATTTTGTTTTTTTAGTTGAATGAATATCTAAAATGACAAAAATTGCACAAAATCTACAAATAAGTTGGCAAAATACATTTAAAATGTTATCATTATAGAAGTATATGGGGTGAAAATGGAAAACTTAAAATCAAATTCAAAAAGATTTCTTGATGCTTATAATAATATTGATTATACATTAAAAACTAGGTATGATTTTAACAGAGCTATGGGATTTTCTGACCTTATTAGAAAAACAGTTTCAATTAATTATATTGTTAGAAAATATGAAGATGAATTGATTGATTATGGAAGGCTACGAAATGCTATAATCCACAACAATAACGAAGATTTTGTTATTGCCGAACCACATGAAGAAGTTGTTAAAGAAATTGAACATATTGAAAAACTTCTTACAACACCTCCAAAAGCTCTAGATACAGTTGCTATGAGAAAGGTTTTAGTTACTTATGCTGGTAAGAGTATGCGTGAAGTAATAATGCTTATGGCTGAATCTAACTATAGTAATATACCAGTTTACAATAATAACAAAGAACTTATCGGGGTTGCTAATGGTCAAAAAATTTTAAATTCACTTGGTCAATTTTTGCTTTCTGGGGGAAAATGCTCAACTTTTTTAGATAATGTTCAAATAGAAGATATGCTTTCTTCTTTAAATCAAAGTAATTATTATATTGTAAAAGGTGCAAATTGCACTATAGAAGAAGTTCTAAAAGAATTTGATAATAATCACAAATTGCTTGCTGTTCTTTTTACTAAACATGGCTATAATACTGAAATGCCACTTGGTATTATGACTGGTCTTGATGTTCAAGCAGCACAAAAGATTTTAGAAAACTATTAATGAAAATTAGAAAATTTCTTGACAATCATTTTTATAAAATATATACTTAAAACGAGTTAAAAGGCTATGAAAAAGACATGGTTTTTATGGTTGTGTTTTTACAGAGAGTTGCTGTTTGGTGAAAAGCAATAAAACTACATAAAAATTATCACTTTTGAGCTGTTGATTTGAAAACTTTTATAGTGTGTAAAGTCAAACGGGACTTCCCGTAATAGAAGGCGTAGGTGTTAGCCTGCTAAAGTTTGCAAGTGGTTTATAAAGCCTTGGGGCTCTTGTAGCTTTAAAAGGCTTTTTTTATATCAATATAAAGGAGAGTAAATATGAAAAAAGAAAAAGTTTTACCTGATTTTGTAGAGTTAGAACATAATGTCCTTGATTTTTGGAAGGATAATCATTGTTTTGAAACTCTTAAAGAGCAAAACAAAAATAATCCTAGATTTAAATTTCTTGATGGTCCTGCTACTGCAAATAATAAACTTGGTGTTCATCACTTTTGGGGCAGAACTTTAAAAGATTTAACTATTCGTTATAATGCTTTAAAAGGAAAAGATTGTCAATATCAAAATGGCTTTGATGGTCAAGGTCTTTGGGTTGAAGTAAATGTTGAAAAAGAACTCGGGCTTAATGGAAAGCCAGATATTTTAAATTATGGTTTAGATAAATTTACTCAAAAATGTATGGAAAGAGTAAATTATTTTGCTGACCAAATTACTAAACAAAGCATTAGAATGGGGCAGTGGATGGATTGGGATAATAGTTATTATACCAATACTGACCATAACATTACTTCTATTTGGCATTTTTTAAAAGAATGTGATAAAAAAGGATATATAATAAGAAAGAATAGACCTATGGCATGGTGTCCTAGATGTGGAACTAGTATTAGTGAACACGAAATGTCAAATTCTTATCATGAAGTTGAACATACTGCTATTTTTATAAAACTTCCTGTTAAAAATAAAGATTTTAAAATTGTTGCATGGACAACTACTCCTTGGACTTTAACTGCAAATGTTGCTCTTGCTGTAAATCCAAAACTTGAATATGTTGTTGTTGAATTTGAAGGTGAGAAATTACTTTTAGGTAAAGACAGATTATCTATACTTAAAAAAGAAGTTAATATTATTCAAACTTATAAAGGTGAAGAGCTTGTTGGACTTGAATATGAAACTTGTTTCCCTAACTTAAGCGAACAACATTTTACACATAAAGTTGTTGCTTGGGATATGGTTGATAATGTTGAAGGTTCTTGTGTTGTTCATATTGCACCTGGCTGTGGTGTTGAGGACTTTGAATTAGGTCAAAGTTTATCTTTACCAGAAATCTGTCCTATAAATGACCAAGGTGTTTTACTTGATAGTTGTGGAGAATTTGCTGGTAAAACTACTGTAGAAGTCGCAGATTTAGTTATTGAGAATTTAAAAAACAGTGGCAAACTTTTATATGCACATAAATACAAACATAGTTATCCATACTGCTGGAGATGTAAGACTGATTTAGTTTATAAGTTAATTTCTGGTTGGTTTATCAAAATGGATGAAATTAGACCATTAGCTTTAAAAGCAATCGAAGAAGTAGAATTTAAACCTGAATTTGCTAAGAAAAGAATGATAGATTGGCTTAATAATATGGGGGATTGGAACATATCTAGAAGTAGATTCTACGGCTTACCACTTCCTTTCTATGTTTGTCAAAAATGTGGAAAAGTTCATGTTATCGGAAGTTTGGAAGAGTTAAAAGAAAAAGCTGTTAATCCAGAAAAAGTAGATAAAATTCCTAAT
The DNA here is from genome assembly GCA_949289785.1 of uncultured Bacillota bacterium. GTDB lineage: Bacteria > Bacillota > Clostridia > Christensenellales > UBA1242 > Caccovivens. The sequence continues at coordinate 10,940 of CASEOW010000042.1, forward strand.
CTTCATAGACCTTATATTGATGAAATAAAAATAAAATGTGATTGTGGATGTGAAGTTGAAAGGGTAACTGAAGTAGGTGATGTTTGGTTAGATGCTGGTATTACACCATTTTCTACTAAAAAATATTTTACTGATAAAGAATATTTTAACAACAATTTCCCAAGTGATTATGTTTGTGAAATGGTAGAACAAATCAAACTATGGTTCTATTCACTACTTATTATGAGTGTTGTATTGACTGGAAAAGCACCTTATAAAAAATTAGTTACTTATCAATATGTTAAAGATGAACATGGTGGTGAGTTCCATAAAAGCGGTGGTAATACTCTTGAAGCTGAAGTAATTGCTGATAAAGTTGGTGCTGATGTTATTAGATATCTTTATTGTTCTTCTTCTCCTGCAAATGATATGCGTTTTGGATTTAATTTAACAGATGAAGCAAGAAGAAAATTGCTTTCTTTCTGGAACATCTATACATTCTTTAATACTTATGCTGTAATTGATAATCCTGATATTTCAAATTTTAAACCAAATGAAAAAGATTTTTCTTTTGCAGATAAGTGGTTAATAGAAAGTGTTAATAATTTTATTGTAAATAGTGATGAAAATTACGCAAATGATAAGTGTTTTGTAATTGTTAAAGATTTTGAAAAATTGATTGATGATATTTCTAACTTCTATATTAGAAGTAACAGAAAACGCTTCTGGAAATCTGAAAACAAACGCGACCAAATGACAGCTTATTGGTGTTTGTATTATGCTATAAAAAGCATTATTCGTGTAATGTGTCCTATCATACCTTTTATGAGTGAACATATTTGGCAAAATCTTGTAAGAGAAATCGAAAAAGATGAAAAACTTTGTATCATGCTTTCAGGATATCCAGAAAAAATATATGATAAAAAGTTTGATGATGTTATTTTGCAAGTTTCTATTGCTAGAGAAATTATTTCTCAAGCTCAAAGATTAAGAAATGAAAACCAAATAAAAGTAAAACAACCTCTTAGAAAACTTTTTGTTGGTGGTGATGAAAATATTGATAAAGTTATAGTAAATCTTGGGGACATTATTCAAGAAGAACTTAATATCAAAACAATTGAAAAAATAGAAAGTGAAAGCAAGTTTAATGACTATTTTCTTACTGTAAATTTCAAAAAAGCTGGTGCTTATCTTAAACAAAATGTTCAAAAATTAAAATCACTTTTAACAGAATGTGATGATGAAACAATGAAACAACTTGTTGAAATGTTTAATAATGGGAATATTAATATTGGCGAATTTAATGATTTATCTAGTGAATTATTTAATCTTGAAAAGAAAGCTAAAAAAGAATATATAATTTCACATGAAAATAATATTACTGTTGCTATTGATATCACTATTGATGAAGAACTTGAAAGAGAAGGCTATTATAGAGAATTTGTAAGAGGTCTTCAAGTTTTAAGAAAAACTGCAGATTTCCAAATTGACGAAAGAATTTGTGCAAGTTTTAAAACAGAAGATAAGAATTTACAAGAAATGATTGACTTATTTAAAAATAAAATTCAATCTGAAGTATTAATTAATAATATTTTGCCTGAAATTGAAAATCCATCAATTGAAAGTGAAATTGAAGTAGGTGAAGGTAAAATTAAAGTTGCTTTTAAAGGAAATAAATAATGAAAATTGCTCAAAGTTGGAAAGATTTTAGCGTTATAAAAACAGGTAATGGCGAAAAACTTGAGAGGTGGGGAAGTATTACTTTACTTAGACCCGACCCTCAAGTTATTTGGCATTCAAAAGAAAATCTTTCAGAATATAAAGGCTTAGATGCACATTATACTAGGTCATCTTCTGGTGGCGGACAATGGCAATTTTTTAATAAAATACCTCAGCAGTGGAACATTTCTTGGCAAAATTTTAAATTTATTGTTAAACCTATGGGTTTTAAGCATACTGGTATCTTTCCTGAACAAGCTGTAAATTGGCAAGATTTGACTAATTTAATATCTAATAGCAATAGACCTATAAAAGTATTAAATCTATTTGCTTATACAGGTCTTGCTAGTGTTGTTTGTGCAAAAGCAGGAGCACAAGTTACACATGTTGATGCAAGTAAGGGGATGGTTGAAAGAGCTAAAGAAAATGCCAACTTAAATGGTGTAAATAATATCCGTTTTATCATTGATGACTGTCAAAAGTTTATTGAAAGAGAAATAAGAAGGGGAAACTTTTACGATGGAATTATAATGGACCCTCCAAGTTATGGCAGAGGAACAAATGGACAAATGTGGAAACTTGAAGATAATTTATTTGATTTTGTAAATCTCACAAAAAAAGTTCTTTCTGATAATCCTTTATTTGTTCTTATTTCATCTTATACTACAGGTTTGGCACCAAGTGTTTTAAAAAATATTTTATCTCTAGTTTTTGGAGAAAATAATATTGATGCAGATGAAATTGGTTTACCAACAGAGGAAAAAGGTATTGTGCTTCCATGTGGGGCAAGGGGGCTTAAAGTATGGAAAAATTAACAATTTTATACGAAGATAATCATATTATAGTTGTTGTTAAACCTCATAATATGCCTTCGATGGATGACGAAAGTAAAGATTTAAGTATTTTTTCGTTAGTAAAAGATTATATAAAAGAAAAATATGAGAAACCTGGAAATGTTTTTCTTGGAATTGTTCATAGATTAGACAGACCTACAGGTGGAATAATGATTTTTGCTAAAACTTCAAAAGCTGCAGAACGCCTATCTAAACAAATTCAAGAAGGAAAAGTTGAAAAAACTTATTATTGTGTTACAAATAAAATACCTGTTCAAAAAAATGCTGTTTTAGAACACTACTTAAAAAAAGATACCAAAAACAACATTGTAACTATTGTTCCAATGGGTGAGCAAGGTGCTAAAAAAGCTGTTCTTTCATATCAAACTTTGCAAGTGAAGGATAATTATGCACTTTTACAAGTGAAATTAATAACTGGAAGATCTCATCAAATTCGTGTTCAACTTTCGTCTATTGGTTGTCCACTTTATGGTGATAATAAATATGGTAAGGATAAATCTTTGTCAACTTCTAATCTTGGTCTGTGGGCTGGCAGATTAGAATTTGAACATCCTATTACTAAACAAAAAATGACATTTGCAATTGCTCCTGATACTGAGAGTTTGCCTTTTAGTATGTTTTATATGGATAAATATTTTTTAAGATAATTCATAATAAACTAGTTTAATTTTAAACTAGTTTTTTATTATATAAAAAATATTAAAAAAAATGACTAAAATCGTGATTAATTTTATAAAAAAATTTGTATAATTAGTAATAAGGAGTATTTATGAAAAAAAGAGCACAAATTGATGATAAGTATAAATGGGATTTATCCCCATTATGTAAAAATGAAGAAGAATTTTTAAAAGGTTTAGATAAATTAAAACCATACTTAGAAAAATTTAAGGCTTTCATAGGCAAATTAGATAATAAAAAAACAATTTGGGAATTTCTTACTCTTGAAAAAGAATTTGATAAAATTGTCAATCCTATTGCATTATATATTCATTTGAAAGCAGATGAAGATTTATCTGATGACCATATTTCAGAATTAAAAGAAAAATTAAATCAATTTTTTACTAATTTTTCTTATGAAACTGCATTATTGTCTGCTCAGTTGAATAAACTTCCAGATGAACTGTTAGATGATATTTTATCTGATGAAAAATTTAAAGATTATCAAAGAGTGTTTGAAAATATTAAAAGAAGTAAAAAACACAATTTATCTGATGAAGAAGAAAAGTTATTGTCAGGTATGGATTTTTTAAGTGGATTTTCATCAAATATGAAAAAATTATCAGATGTTGACTTAGATTTTGGAAAAATAAAAGATAGTAAAGGAAAACTACATGATTTAAATCAATCTAATTATAGCTCATATATGAGAAGTAAAGATAGAGTTTTAAGAAAAAATGCTATAAAATCATTAAATGGAACATTTGGAAAATTTATTAACACAATATCTAACAATTATATTAATGAAGTCAAAGCTAATTGTTATTTTGCAAAGATTAAACATTATGATTCTGCACTTGAAAGTGCTTTATTTAATGAAGAAATTGATAAAAATGTTTATCTTAAATTAATTGAAAAGGTAGAAAGTAATTTAAATATTTTATTTGATTATTTTAAAATTAAAAAAAATATACTAGGTTTAGAAGAATTTACTATTTATGACCATATGGTTGACATAGGTAAAACTGAAAAAAAATATTCTAATGAACAGGCTATGGATTTAATAAGAAATGCTCTTTCACCTTTAGGGGAAGAATATGTTAATTTATTATTGCAAGCTCAAAATGAAAAATGGATTGATGTTTTTCCTAATCAAAACAAAAGGTCGGGTGCTTATCAAACATCTATTTATGGGTATAAACCTTATGTATTAACTAATTTTGAAGGTGGGCTTGATGATGTATTTACTTTAGCACACGAACTTGGTCACGCAATGCATTCATATTTTTCTGATAAAAATCAATGTTATGAAAAATCAGAATATCCTATTTTTCTTGCAGAAATAGCAAGTACTACTAATGAAATTTTGCTTTTAAATTATTTATTATCTAATAGCAAATCTAAACAAGAAAAATCTGCACTTTTAAATAAACTTTTTGATGAAGTTAAGGGAACTATTTATCGTCAAACTATGTTTGCTCGTTTTGAAGAAGTTATTCATCAAACAATAGAGAAATCTGAACCTTTAACAAGAGATAAAATTTGTAAGATTTATTATGAATTAAATAAAAAATATTTTGGTAAAGTCAAACTTATTGATGAGATTAAATATGAATGGGCAAGAATACCACATTTTTATACTGCATTTTATGTTTACAAATATGCTACAGGTATGATATGTGCTATAAATTTTGCAAGTAAGATATTAAGTGGAGATGAAGGAAGAAATGATTATTTTAAATTTTTAACTGCGGGTGATAGTCTTCCACCTCTTGATACTTTAAAATCAGCAGGTTGTGATTTAATAAAAGATGAAGTTTTTGATCAATGTTTTAAATATCTTAAGGGTATGATTAAAGTGTGGAAAGAAAATAATTAAAATATAAATAGTTTAAAAAATACAAAAAAGGGTATTGTTTTAATAACTAAAATATGTTAATATAAATCTATAAGAAATTTATTAAATATTATAATAAATTATTATAGAGGGGAAATATGAGAAATGAAAGAAATGTGAGAAATAATTTATATAATAATGTTAATGCATTCTTAAAGAAAAAAATTGGAGCTAGAAAAAGTTTAGATAATATAAAACAATTACTACATTCTTTATATAATAATCCAATTAGAATGATGAGAATTTTAAAACAAAAAATAGCAGAAAATTTGGTTCAAGATAATCCTGAAGCATTATCTAGCGGTATTTATGTAATAGATTCTGTTAGAGTTAATAATTTGACTCCAAAGCAAATGCTTGTTAAAATAAATCAAAACGAAGCATATAAACTTTATAAGGAAGATTATCTATATTTAATGATGGTATCAAAATATAAAGATAATTTAAAAGGTCAAGATGTTATTGGCAATATCTCTGAAGTTCAATCAAAATTTAATTTTTTTGACGGTACTTCTGCTTATAATGGTTCAACAGCAATAGATGGAATTAAATATTACAATGATGTATCATTTTACACAACAGCTAAAAATGACATACATTTAGCGAAAATGATTAAGTTGAGATATAAACCTATTTCTCAAAATTTAATTCAAGAAGAATTACAAAATAATCCAACTGCTTCTGAAAAGTTACTTTATAATAATCCTAATCTTTACGAAAGGTCATGTTCAATATCTTTTTATTCGTTTTTGGAAGGTAATCCAGACAAATCTCATCTGATTGTAAGATATGATAGTACTGATTTTAATCATCAAAATGTTTGGATTAATGATAATGATGAGAAAAGAAATGTGTTTGGTGATGTTGCAAAGTCTCCACATTTTCATTTTCAAAATGAAGATGATGATTTAATTTGTTTAAGAAAAGATACAAAGGGCGGTCAAACTATTTGGCAAACTGGAAGATGTAATGCAATAGATTGTGAACATTTAGCCGAATATTTATACGAATTGGATAATAAAGAAGATTATGAGATAAAACAGATGGTTGAAGATAAAAAAGATTATGATATGCCATTTATATATATCAAAAATAGTAATAAATACTTGAATTTTGATGTTGATAAATTAGTAAGAATTTATTCCTATAATATAAATGAGGGCGGAGAAGGTCAAAAAAACATGATTTATTTTAATTCTTTTATCAATGATTTTTTGACTGATTTTAATAGAAGTAAATTTTCTAAATGTGATAATAACAATGTTTTTAGTGGTTTTATTAAAGCTATTAAACTTTTAGAGTTTTTAGATATTACAAAAAAATCTGTGTCAGACCCAGAAAAATTAAGTGTTTTGAATAATTTTGAAGTTGATTTTGCAAATAATCTTTTTGATAAAATGTTCAATATGCAAAAATCTCATTGTAAAACAAAAGTAAATACTAAAGATGTAAATTATAAAAATATAGAAGATAGGGAGATGTAAAAGTTGTATATGAATGGTGATTTAGAAAAAGTAGTTAATTTAATAATTCAAAATGGTTACAGTGTAGAAAAAGAAAATTTGAATAAGTTTTCTATAAGTTTTCCATTTATTTATACCAAAAGTAATGATAGAGTAAAGATTTTTTTAGTTGAAATTAATAATAATATATATATAGCTGATTATGGTAAAACTTTTGAAGATTTTTTAGCTGAAGATAATAATTTAGATAATTCTGTAGAAAAAATTAAAAATAAATCAAAAAATTTTAACATAGATATAGATAATTATAGTTTAATTAAAAAAACAAATATTAATGAAATTATTTTTGATTTATCAAATTTTATACACATTGTTTCATATATTCAAGTTGAGTTGTTATAATATAAAATTTTTAAAAAGACTTTATAAAAAATAAAGTCTTTTTTTATTATTCTATTTTTTGATTTTATAGCACAAATATAAAATAATTGTTTGCAATTTGCAATTTTTAGTTATATACTTAATATATAAAGTTGTATTGATACATATTAATATTAGATAATTTATTTTATAATATTACTTAAATATATCTTTTGTCTGGAGGCATTATGAAAGACCAAAAAGTTAAAGTTATTGAAGTTGAGAATTTAACTCAAGACTATGGTCATGGTCGAGGTGTTTTTGATGTCTCTTTTAATGTCTACGAAGGCGAAGTATTTGGTTTTCTTGGACCAAATGGGGCTGGGAAAAGTACTACAATTAGACATATAATGGGATTTTCTAAAGCGCAAAGTGGACAAACGAGAGTAAATGGTTTTGAATCGTTCAAAAATTATTATAAACTTCTTGATCAAGTAGGTTATTTACCTGGTGAAATTGCTTTACCTGAAGGTCTTACAGGTTGGGAATTTTTACATATGATGGCTGATTTAAGAAAGGTTCACAATAAAGAAAGACTTGAGTTGCTTTTAAAACTTTTTAAACTTAATCCGGCAGGTGAAACAAAAAAAATGAGTTTAGGGGATAAACGCAAACTTGCTATAGTCGCTGCTTTTATGCACGATCCAAAAGTTTTAATTTTAGATGAACCTACCAGCGGATTAGATCCTGTTATGCAACAAGTGTTTATTGATTTTATAAAAGAAGAAAAAAAGAGAGGGAAAACTATTCTTTTATCTTCTCATATGTTTAATGAAGTTGAATCTACATGCGATAGAATAGCTATTATTAAAGACGGCAAAATTGTTTCTATGTTTGATACTCACGATATTACTCATAATCAAAACAAAAATTTTATAATAAATTTTAAAAATAAAAAAAATTTATTAGAGTTTGTAAAAGATTTGCCCAAAGCTAGAAAAAATCTTTCTAATATAAAAAGAATTTCTGTAAAAGAAATAAATGAAGATAAACTTTTTGTTATAATAGCTGTAAATGACAAAGATATAAATCAATTAGTAGAATCTTTATCAAATTATAATATCACTTCATTCGTTCAATTAAAATTCACATTGGAAGATTATTTTATGCAATTTTATAGAGAAAATAAAAAATTCGGAGGTCTATCATGGAAGAAGTGATTAAAGTTGAGAATCTGACCAAAGATTATGGAAATGGTAAAGGAATTTTTGATTTAAGTTTTTCAGTTAAAAAAGGTGAAGTTTTCGGTTTTGTTGGAACTAATGGAAGTGGAAAAACTACTACTATCAGACATATAATGGGTTTTTTGAAAGCTGAAAAAGGTAATGTCAGTGTACTTGGTTTAGATGCATGGAAAGATTCCTGTTTAATAAAACGAAATATTTCCTATATTCCTGGAGAAATTGCTTTTCCAGATTTAAGTACAGGTTCATTATTCTTAAAAAGTCAAGCTGAGCTTTTACATTTGACAGACATGACTAAAGCAAATGAATTAATTCGTAGATTACAATTAGATACATCTGCAGGGCTTAAGCGAATGAGCAAAGGTATGAAACAAAAAACAGCAATAGTTGCCGCACTTATGAGTGATAAAGACATTTTAATTTTAGATGAACCTACTACTGGTCTTGATCCACTTATGAGAGAAGTATTTTTGGAAATTATACTGGAAGAAAAGAAAAAGGGTAAAACTATCTTAATGAGCAGTCAACTTTTTGATGAACTTGAATTAACTTGTGATAGAGTGGCTTTAATATTAGAAGGAAGAATTATAGATATCGCAAATATAGAAAAATTAAAAAATCCAGAATATAGAATGTATAAAATTGAATTTTTATCTGAAGAAGGATATAATAATTTTAAAAAGTTAAAATATGATTTTGTTAGAATGCAACCACAATATAATCAAGTAACTATTAAAATTGAAAATAAAAAATTAAACAAACTTTTTAATGATTTAAAACATTATAATTTAAAGTTTATTAGTGAAGTTAAAAACAACTTGGAAAAACATTTTAAAGAAGTACTATCTAAGCAAAAAGAGAGTTATGTTTTTAAAGAAGAGCAAACAAAAAAAGAAATCAAAACAGAAAAAAAACAATTAAAGTTTCAAAGAAAGGTAAATAAAATTCTTTCAAAAGGTAAAGAAAGCAATAGTAAAATAAATAATCAATATAATACTGTCGAAGATGAAGAATTAATAAAAAATGAAGTATTATCAAATGAAAATTTAAAGGAAGGAGGGAAAAAGGATGTTTAGCAAAGCACTTTTTAAACAATCTTGCAAGGCGAACTGGATTAAATGGCTTGCAGTAACAATATCTACTTGCACAATGCTCGCTATAGTTATTATTGTCCTTGGTAATCTTGGAATTAATGATATTAGAGATTCGCTTAAGAATATCTTTGTTCAAGCTGATCAAGAATCAGTTTTAAAAGAAAATGCTGTTGATGGTTATGATTTATTTAATACAACAGTGGAAACTAAATCACAACTAGATTTAGTTACTTTAGGATTAAATCTGGCCATAATACAATTTGATAAAGCAATTGAACAACAAAATCAGGCAGGTATTGATACAAGTTCACCTGAAGTAAGAAGTGCAACAATTTCTCAAGTTGTTGAAAATTTGTATTCTAATCTTGAAGAATCACTGACTTCAAATGGTATAGATAAAGATACTTTTACTTTAATGTTTACACAATTTCTTACTACTTATAGTAATTCTCAACTATCAGGGCAAACTCTTACTGCAGAAAATATTATTAAACAATGGTATACAGATACTGTTTACAAAGAAGCTTATTCACAATATATAGAAAATGGTATGAGTGAAACTGAAGCTCAAGCGAATGCATATTCTGCTATGACAATAGCAAATGATGCTTATGATTGGGCAAAAGAAAATATTACTGATATTGAAAGTCAACAAAATTTATACAATTCAAAAGCACAAGATTATATAAATGAATTAATGTACAATAATGCTCTAAAAATGGCAGAAAGTTATGGATACCAAACAGATGAAGAGAAAGAGCAATTTGCAGTTTCGGTTAAAGTAATTTCTAATACAGCTATTTCTACATATCAATTTATGATTAATGAATTGAAAGAATCTAATACAGTAGAAGAGACTTTAACTATTGAACAAATTAAAGAACAAGCAAAGAATGAAGCTACAAAATCTATTTCAGACCAAATGCCAGAAAAAGTAGCTGAAGCACTTTCAGAACTTGGCAATATGGATATGTATGGACTTATTATTGGGTCAATATTCTATAGAATAGCAGGTTTATTACTTCCAATGGTATTTGTTATTATGGTTGCAAACAATTTACTAGCAGGTCAAGTTGATAGTGGTTCAATGGCTTATGTTTTGTCTACTCCAACAAAAAGAAGAACAGTTACAGTAACTCAGCTTACTTATTTAGTTTTATCCGTATTAGCAATGTTTTTGATTCTAACTTGTGTAAGTGTAACTGCTGTGTTTGTGGTTGGTGGAAATAATTTTGCAATAAACTATGGAGAAATGTTGCTATTTAATTTAGGTGCATTTTTAACAATCTTTGCTATAAGTGGATATTGTTTTATGTGTTCGGCTTTATTTAATCGTTCTAAATATTCAATGTCTATTGGTGGGGGACTTACAATTTTCTCTCTTGTTTGCACAATTTTAGGGCTTTTCGGTTCTTCTGTGGTTCCTTCTGCAATGAGAATTGGAGCAATGGATTTCTTCAATTATCTATCAATTATAACATTCTTTGATACAGTTTCTATCTTAAATGGAACTCTAAGCTATTTATGGAAATTTGGTATACTTTTAGGTATTGGTGTTGTAACATTTATAATCGGTGTATTTAGATTTGATAAAAAAGATTTACCACTTTAATTTAATAAAATTTACGCAAAATGTTAAACAAAACTTCACATTTAAATAATATTGATAAAAAATATTAATGAATTAGATTTTATTAAATAATTTGCTTAAAAATGAATATTTTTGTAAAAATTGTTATTTTGTAAAGTTTAAAAATAATTATAAATAAAATCTATAAATTCATAATGTATTGACAATTAAAAGTAAATTTGATAAAATCATGCTAGGGAGAAAAAATATTATATGAGTGAAATATCAAAAATTTTACCTAATTCTTATATTCCAATAATGTCTGATGAAGGAATATTGAAAACTTATCAATACTATTGTGAGAAATCCATGAAAATAGATCCTAAATATAGTGGAGGAATTTCAAGATTAATCAGATTAGATAATAGTAAAAAAAGACAGGATAATTTAAGTTTTGATAAAGCTTCTATTGAAGAATTTACTAAAAAAGAATTATATAAATTATACGGATCTCAGTTTAACGGAGATATTGAAAGTGAGTTTCCTTTAGGAAAGGGTGATAAGTTAAGTCCAGATAGATTAAAATATTACATGCGTCATGATTATGATTTTCGTATTTATATTAATGCTCCTTTCGGCGAAATTAGATATAAATTTATATTACTTTTTGCAAAAAAATGTAAGGAGAGAGGACTGCCTTGTGAAGGCAAATTTTTTCATAAATCAGCCCAATCTTCTCAATTTGACAATATGATTCTATATGGTCTTCGCGAAAACATAAACTCATATTTAGAAATTTTAGAAGAGATTAAAACTGAATTACCTGAATTTGCCGAATGTTGTGGCTCACCAATAGCAAGTGGATTAAATATTTCATATTATGCATTGACACATTCTGGAAATGATTTTGCAACATACAATACTTGGTTTAATAATTTATCTTTAAGAGCTTTTCAGGCAACAATTTCTGAACTTATAAAAGAAGATGCAAATTTTTACAATAATTTAAGCAATATAGAAAAGCAGGTTGTTGAAGAATTTTCTTTTTCTTTTTTGCAGTCATTTAACTCTAAGAATCATTCTATTTTATTTGATAAAATTTTTAGAATTGGTTCAGAAAAAGAACAGATATTTAAAAAAATCTTAAAAAGGTATATTTCTTCTAATAAAAAAATTCCACAACAGTATATTATAGAAAAATTAAGAGATAAGATTGAAACAATTTGTTCTTTTATGATTTTTGGAGATTCTAAACATAAGGATTGTGCATTTGCTTTAAATAAAGAAGATTATGATGTTATTGATTTTAATATTATAAAAACAGAAAATAAAATTAAGAAGTTTGAATATGATTTTACCGAGATAAAAGATGAAACTAAAGGGAATGGAATAAGGTTTGTTGAAAATTTGAGGAAAGGGCGAGAAGCAATTGAAATTTTAAAATCAGATGATAATAGTATAAAGAAAAAACTGATAGAATTGGGTGTTAATCCTAAAGAGACTGAAAATATGTCTAGAACAACATTGGAAGAAAGATTAATTTATATAATGGGAATTG
>CASEOW010000043.1 GCA_949289785.1 uncultured Bacillota bacterium
AGCTCTATTATATTATCACATCACTCTCTTAATTGTCAACACTTTTTTTAACTTTTTTTTACATTTTTTTATCTTTTTTCTTTTTCTTACTAAACGCCCAGACGCGTTGTAATTACTGTTATTCCTTTTTATTTTTTTATTACTCTATTTATTATTTTTTTTTACTCCATTTGTTACTTTCTTTTATATTATTTATTCTGAAATTTTGTTGTTTTATGTATAAAAAAATCTTAGATATAATCTAAGATTTCTACTTTATTTAATATATTTTTTTTAAATCATTACTTTATATAAGTTAAAATTTTTTCTAATGTTTGTTCAAGATTTATATTGCTATTATCTATAATTATACTATCATTTGCAGGTTTTAATGGAGCAACTTTTCTATGCCTATTATCAAAATCTCTTTTTCTTAAATCATCCAAAACTTTTTCATATGTTGGTGCATTAGGTTTATCTTTTATTTGTTCATATCTTCTTTTAGCCCTAATTTCTTCATCAGCTGTTAAATAAAATTTATACTCTGCGTTTGGAAGAACAACTGTTCCTATATCTCTACCTTCTAAAATACAGTTATGTTCTTTAGCAAAATTTTGTTGTAAATCTAAAATTTTTGCACGAACTTCTGGAAAACTAGAAATTTCAGAAGATAGCATGCTTATTTCTTCTTCTCTTAAATTTGGAGTAAAATCAATACCACATACAAAAACATGTTGCACAGAATCAATAAATTTAATATCAACATCTATTTCTTTTACTAATTTATCTACAGTGTCTTTATTAATAGGTTTGTTAAATTTGTATCTATAATAACAAGCTATACCTCTATAAAGAGCACCAGTATCAAGCATATAAAATCCTAATCTTTTTGATAAAAGTTTCGCAAGTTCACTTTTTCCACTTCCTACAGGACCATCTATAGCAATATTTATCATTTTTTCTCCCCTTATAATATCTATTTTTAAAAATAATTAATTACTTACTTCTTTTTGCGTGGCGAAAATATCATAGCAAAAAAAGAAGCAATAAGTACAATAATTAGACCATAACCAATACTCATAACTGGACTTCCATCTTTTATATTCTCTATTACAGATGAAATTTGATTGTCTTTTGCAGTATATACTATCATCATTATAGAAGCAATAGAAGTAAACACAAAAAATGAAATCGAAGCAATCTTTGTTCCAACATAAGATTTATTATTTGTAGCCCTTGCAATTAAATTTAGCAAAGTTAAAAGTATCATTATTCCACAACTTACCATTGATAATATTAAAAATACATTACCTACAGTTAAATATGTGTTTTGATTATCATTAAAAGAAATATTGTTATAACAATTCTTTTTTGAAAGACCAAATAAATCGCCTAATTCTGCTAAAGTCGCATTACCATATATTGCAAAAACAGGTTGTGAATACATAATAAACGATAATACACCTAAAAGCAAAGTTAATATCCCCCAAACCATAAAGACTCCTTTTATATACTATGATATTTAAATTACTATAGTTATGTTAGTTTTCAAATAAACTTTGATAAATTTCTTTAGTAGTGTTATTAGCTAAAATTATTTTTGTTTTTAATATATTTTTTATATTTTCGTCTTTTATTGAAGCTATGTATGAAGCAACACAAGCTGAAATATTATTCAAAGATTTAATTAATTCCATTATGTTAGGATAATCATAATCATTTGTTTTTTCATCGTTAATATCAAAATCTTCTTTTATTTCTTCAAATGTATCTTTAATTAATGCACGAACTAATATCTGTCCGTTTTTACTAAATTTTTGACTATCTTCTACATTTCCATCATTTAAAGCAATTTCACTTTTAATAAAGAAATCACAAGCATTAGTAGCGGCTTCTAAAAGTTCTATTAGCTCATTGAATTCATCCATTTTTATTTCCTTTTATTACTTGATTTTCTTTTTTCTTAGATTTTTTCTGTTGAGTATTATTTTCTTTAGTTGTTATTTTTTCTTTATTCTTTTTGTTTATTAAAGTTAGATTTTCTTCATCACTTTTAATTAACGCAGTATTTTCACCAATAGACAATTTGTCGTTATTTTTAAATTTATTCTTATTTTTCCTTTTTTGCTTTTTAAAAATCTCAACAAAATCCATTTTTTCTAAATCGATTTTAAAATTTTCATCTCTAACTTTTTCTATTCTCTTAGGTAGACTTTTTCCTTCAACCGGCATTACTGGTTTATCCTTTCTTTCACGAATTTCAATTTGATCATAAGGAATAGAAATTTTATTTCGTTTTAGTTCATTAAACACGCCTTCCATTAAATCATGATAAACAGTCCAATAATCTTCTGAATCGCACCAACATTTTGCAATAAATTCAATACTACTAGAATTTAAAGCATTTAATCTACAAAATGGTTCAGGGTTCAAAAGAACTTTTCCGTTACTATACATAACATCTTTTATAATTTTTTCAACTTGTTTAACATCACTTTCATAGCTTACATTAAATTTAATATCAACCCTTCTAGTTTTGCTAGAATCGTAATCTACAACACAATTATTTACTATTGTGGAGTTTGGAATGGTAACTCTCTTGTTATCTGCAGTTAAAATAGTAGTAAAAAGAAAATTTATTTCAATAACATTACCTTCTTTCCCATCAACTTGTATATAATCACCCTTTTTAAACATTTTAGAAGAAACTACTATTATACCATTAGCTGCATTAGCAATATTGTTTTCTAAAGCAAGACCTACAGCAAGTAATAATGCACTAATAGCTGTTAATAATCCTGTTAATTCAATTCCTATTATACTTAAAAGAATTAAAACTAAACATAAATAAAACAACAATTTTAAAATTGCACATATGAACCCAACTGCTATAGGTTCCATTTTTGTTTTTTTTAATAATCTTCTAGTAATGTTAAGCAATATTTTTATAACTATAATTCCCAACAATAAAACTGCAAAGAATATAACTATATTCCAAGCATTAGTTTTAAAAAAATTTACAATATCATTCCATATTTTATTCCAATCCATGTTTATCTCCTGTAATTATTCTTTAAAATTATTAATAGTTTTTTGTAATAAATTAAAAAATTGTCCAACCTCTTTTCCATCAAAGAAAGAATGATGAAATCTAAATGAAATATTTAATTTATAACGAAATAAATTTTTATGCATTTTTCCCCAAATCATAAAAGGTCTTAGGAAATCTTCTGTATAACCACATGAAACACTTTCAAACTCTCTATTTACTACTGCAGATGTGCTAACTAAAGCTTGATTATCAAGAAAAATATGTTCACAATTTTCATAACAAACATTATTATAAAAATTATACAATTTTTCAAAATCTGAAAATGTTTTTTGATAAGGTATTCCAATATAACTATGTAATCCTATTTTATTTTCTATAATCCAATTAACATAAACATTTTCAAAATATTTAATTGAATTATCATTATTAAAATCATAGTGAAAATTATCTATTAATTGACTTGCATTTTGTATACAATAGCAAATCATACAATTTAATTTATGTTTTTTCTTTCTCTTTACTAAATTTGTGATGTCAATTTTGGATGTTATAGTAAACATAGGATTTTTAGCAATCCTAAATCTTTCTACACGATTTTTATATTTAAAATTATCTAAATCTATAATTTTCATCTCTCACCTAGTTATTAGTTTAACATAAAATATAAAATTTACAAATAAAAAGATAAAAATATTAATTTTTTTGTAGAATTTAAATAAAAAAAAATAAAAGGAATTTCAAAATCCTTTTATCTTTTACATATCTAAATTTTTTCTGCAACTTTCCATGCACTCCAAACAACAGTTCTTAAATTTCCAATTTTTAAGGCATCTCCTATAACATGTATGTGTTTCTTTTCTTTAAAAATTGGATTAGGTGTATATCCAACAGATGATATAACATTATCACATTCAATTTTAAATTCATCTAAACCTTTTTGAACCACAACAAAATTATCATTAATTTCTTTTACAAAACTTTCAAGATAAACCTTTATATTATTATGTTTAAAATAATCTCTTAAATAAGATGAATTTGCAAGACATACTCCTCTTGTTGCAATTAAATCATTTTTTGCTTCAATGATTATTGGTTGTTTACCTTCTAATGAAAGTTGATATGCTATTTCACATCCAGTAAGCCCTCCACCAATAACTACTACTTTTTGTCCCACTATATTATGATTTTCCAAATATTCTATCGCCTCTATTGTTTTATCAAAACCTTTTATATTTAATTTTTTAGGAATTGCTCCAGTAGCAACAACAATTTCATCAGCTTTAATTTTTGATAAATCTTTAATTTCAGTATTATATTTTACTTCAATTTTAAGTTTGGATATTTGACGTTTATACCATTCAAGCAACATTCTGTCGCGTTCTTTAAAATCCATTTTACCTGCAGAAATAAATACACCACCTAATTTATCAGTCTTTTCATAGATTGTTACATTATGTCCTCTTAATGTGGCAATTCTAGCAACTTCCATACCACCTAGACCGCCACCAATAACAGCTACAGTTTTTATCCTTTTAGCAGGCTTTATATCATACTTACCACCATCCATGGTCATTGGGTTTAGTGCACATCTAGACATGTGTTTTGAGTCTTGCATAGGTTGATCATTTGAAACACCTTCATAATGAGCCATGGTAAGACAAGCGTTATGACAATAAATGCAAGGTTGAATATCTTCTACTTTATCTTCTAATAATTTTGTTACCCAATGGCTATCTGTTAAAAATTGTCTTGCTACACCCATAGCATCAATTTCGCCATCTTCAATAGCTTTTGCAGCAGTATCAGCCTCCATTTTACCGGCACATACAACAGGAATAGAAACTGCTTGTTTAATTTTTGAAACATCTTCAAGATTACAATTCTTAGGCATATAAAGTGGTGGATGAGCCCAATACCAAGCATCATATGTCCCATTATCAGTATTTAACATATCATACCCTGCTTGTTCTAGATATTTAGCTGCTTTAATACCCTCATTTATATCACGACCAATTTCTTTAAAATCTTCTCCTGGTAATATACCCTCACAAAAATCTTTTGTTTTACTTACTGCAGAATATCTTAAACTAACAGGATAATCATCTCCACATTCTTTTTTAATTGCTTTAACAACTTCTACAGCAAATCTATATCTATTTTCAAAACTTCCACCATATTCATCATTTCTATGATTAGTATATTCAAGTGTAAATTGGTCAAGAAGGTAACCTTCATGTACTGCATGTATTTCAACACCATCAATACCAGCGTCTTTACACAATTTAGAAGTTTTAGCAAAAGCTTTTATCATATCTTTAATTTCTTTTTTTGTTAAAGCTCTACATTGATATCCTTTAAGCCATCTTGAAGGTAATGGACTAGGACTTGCACACAAATAAGGTAAATTTATTACAGGCTTAAGTAAAGTTGACAAAAATTTATTTTTAATAATTGGAGCCATTGAATTTGGTATAGAAAAAGAACGACCAAAACCAGCTGTTAATTGAACAAACACTTTGGCGCCTGTCTTATGTAATTCTTCCATATAAGGTTTTAATTTTTTAAATGTTTTTTTACTTTTATATAACCATTGACCACCTATTAAATTTTTTAATGGTGCAATACCTGGTATAATAAGTCCAACATTATTTTTAGCCAAATCCATAAAAAAATCGCATGCATCTTTATCAAGATGATGTGGTTCCATCCAGCCAAATAGAGAAGTTCCTCCCATTGGACACAACACAATTCTATTTTTAATTTCTACATTTCCTATTTTCCAAGGTGTAAATAGAGGTTGATACTTTTTATCCATATTTTTTCTCCTTTATAATATCTTAAAAAATAATAAAATAATTGTCAAATATAATAAGAAAAATAATAATTATCTTTAAAATCAATTAATTAAAAATTATAACAATATTTTTATTTTATTCTTCATTTCTATTAATAATTTGTATAAGAAATTCTTTAAAATCTTTAGATATTTCTTCATCACACAAAGCCATTTCAACATTTGTTTTCATATAGTCAAGTTTATTTCCACAATCATATCTTTTTCCTTCATATAAAAGACCTAAAATATCATTTTTTTCTTTAGACTTTACATTTAACGCATCAGTCAGTTGATATTCTCCATTTACAGTTGGTTTTATTTTTTCTAAATAATCAAAAATATCTGGCGTTAAAAGATATCTACCCATTATAGCAATATTACTTTTAGTTTGATTCATTTTAGGCTTTTCTATTAAATTATTTATTTTAACTAATTTATTTACACATTCACCTTCGACAATTCCGTATTTTTCTCTATCTTTATCATTAACTTCTTTTAATGCTATAATACTTTTACTTGTTTTTTCATACTCTTCAATTAATTGTTTAATTACTGGTTTTTTATTTATAAAAAATTCATCTCCACACAATACTATGAAAGGTTCATCTCCAACCCAATTTTTGGTAGATAAAACAGCATCACCACTTCCCAAAATTCTCTTTGATTGCATAAAATAATAGTTAGCACTATTTTCAATATTTTTTAGATTTTGATATAAATCTTTTTTATTTTTATTAATTAAAAATTCTTCAAGATCTACATTCTTACTAAAATGATTTTGGACTATATTACCATTTCCTGAAGTAACAAATAAAATTTCCTTAATATCACTTTTAATTAACTCATCAACAATTAATTGTATAATTGGAGTATATACAACACTTAGCATTGTCTTAGGAATAGCTTTACTAAAAGGCAAACATCTAACTCCATAACCTGCGATTAATACAACTGCTTTTTTAATCATTTTAACCTCAAAAATTTATAGATTATTTATTTTTATTTAAACAAATACTAATTATTACAATTAAACTGGTATTCAAAAAAGGATATGCAACATTTTTCCATAGTTTCTACATCTTTATAAGCTACTGTTTCTATAGTTGAATGCATCGCTAATTGTGCAATTCCAATATCACAAGAATTCATTTGTAATAAAGAGCTTGTGAACAATCCTAAAGTCGATCCACATCGTATATCTGAATTACAATAAAAATCTTGATATTCTATATTATTTTCTTCTAGCATTACTTTTATTTTACTAGAAGAATACGCGTCTGTTGAATAGTTTATATTATGTTTTATTACTATTCCTTTTCCTAGTTTTACTTGTTCAACAATATCACTTTTTTCGGGATGTGCTGGATGAATTGCATGGGCATTGTCAATAGAAAGAATTAAACCCTTATTACAAGCTTGAATAAACTTGGAATTTGAAAAAGATAGAGAATTATTTATCATTTGTAATACAGAAGTAAGAAAAGAAGAATTTGCGCCTTGTTTTGTCATACTACCAATTTCTTCATTATCAAAGCAACAAGCTATACTTATAC
The DNA here is from genome assembly GCA_949289785.1 of uncultured Bacillota bacterium. Taxonomy (GTDB): domain Bacteria; phylum Bacillota; class Clostridia; order Christensenellales; family UBA1242; genus Caccovivens. Next base: position 7,421 of record CASEOW010000043.1, read on the forward strand.
CACTTGAATTGCAATTACATATTCCCTGAATAATACACCAAACACTTATGAGATTATCTAATCTTGGTGAACACAAATATTCATTTTTAAAACCTGATCTAAATGGTGACAAATCAGGAACTACAAACAAATCTGCATCTATTACATTTTTTATATTTAAAAATGAATATATATCTTCAACATTTCCAGCTAAAGGTAATAAGTCATTTTGAACAGTAAATTTAACACCTTCATTCATATCTCTATTTTGATGAATTGCAAGACTTGGAATATTTACATTGTTTTTACTTTCTACAAGCTTTGAAATAATTTTTTCATTTTCTTTACAAAAAACACGTCCAGCAATTTTCATTGGGATATCAAATAAACTATAATAATTGATAGAACCATATTTTTCTACATTGACTCTACTTCCTACTAAAGAAGGTATAAGTTTATTACCTTTGACTTTTAGAGATGGAGAATCAGTATGCGCTTCGGCAATATTAAAAAAATAATTATTTAAATTTCCAATAGTAAAAGCTATAATAGAACTTTGATTTTTAACAATATAATATTTTCCGCCTTTTTCTAGATTCCAATTATCACTAAAAAATAATCTTTGAAAACCATATTCTTTTAAGATTATTTCACAATTTTCCGTGGTATGAAAAGATGTTAAAGACTTTTTTAAAAATTCTTCTAATTTCATATAACTTCTCCCTTTCAAAAAAATATGTTAATAAAGTAAATTATATTTAAAAGTAAAATTATTTTATTTATAATTGAAAAAGTATTTTATTGAAAATGATAAACTTCCCCTATTAACACAATGTCTTTTAATAACAATTATATTTTTGGAGCTGATGGTGGGACTTGAACCCACGACCTACGCATTACGAATGCATTGCTCTACCGACTGAGCCACATCAGCATAAAAAACTATACTTTTATTTTATTAAGTTTTTTACGATTAAAATTACAAACTTTTTTACAAACAAAATAAAAACAACATATTTTATTAAATCATTAATATTTTATCATATTATTTTAATTTTCAAAACATTTTTAAAAAATTAATTTAATTATTAAAGTATTATCTTATATTCAAATAAAAGTTTTTTTTTAATATTGACTTTTATTGAAATTATAGTATAATATTTATGTAAAATTGGAGGAAATAGATGGATAAAGAAAAAAATATTAAAGATACAGTAAATAAAATTTTAATAACTGCTATTCAAGATCATAATATTGAACTTGTAAGATCAGCAATAAAAGACGGCGCAAATATTAATATGAAACTTAATAATGGAATGTGTCTTATAGATTTTGCAATTATTTTAGGAAATGAGGAAATTTGCAATGAATTACTAAATCAACAAAATCTTCTTCTTGAACAAGAAGGTTATACTCCAACATTTGTTACTGCTTTATTTTCACCAAATGAAAATATTTTTCAAAAAGTAATGAATAAAACTATAGAACAAAAAGGCAATTTTACTACCGATCAACTTAATAAGCTTTTTTATAAATCAGTAAAACTAAATAGTGTAACAGCTGCCAAAAGATTAGTGGATTTAGGAGTAGATGTAAATATTAAAATTAAAGGAAAAAAACAAAAAACTGAAAAAGATAACAATCCATTATTTTCTATGATAGACCAGCAAGTTGACCAATTTAAAGAATTTGAATCTTACAAACCTATGCTTGAAGTAGCAATTAATGATGGAAATTTTGAAATTTGCGAATTTCTTCTTAACAATAAAAATATAAAACTACAACAACCTAAGACAATTCATGCTTTAAGCGCTGCGGAAATGAGTTCAAATGATAAAGTTTACAAATTGGTATTAGACAAAACTTTAAATGAAGTTCCAGATATCGAAAAAACTAATTTTTTATATGACACATTACTTTTATTACCTATGACTGCTCAAAATTATGCTAATTCAAAAACTTTTGGACCATATATTGAGAATGTAATAGAAAGAGCTAAATTTATAACAAATCATAAAAATTTTTCTAGTATTAATCCTTACAACAATGAAACGGATTTTATCTATGATTTAATACAATCTTATTATTCACGCAAACATGAAATTGGATATTGTTGCTATGAAGATGTTATATTAGCTCTTCTTACTGAACATAAAGAAACAATTGATTTAAATAAAACTTATCCTAATGGACAAACACTTGAAAGCTTATTGACAAATATGATTAATCATTTGTCAAAAGAACAAAACACATCAGAAAATACGAAGTTTATAAAATCTGCAAATAAAATATTAGATAATATTAAAGAACTTGTTAAAGAAAAAAACCAACAAACTGATAAACAGTAATTTATATAAAATTTAAAAAAGCATATCCTTTAAAGATATGCTTTTTTAATCTAAAATATTTATCAATTTAAAAGATACTCTTTCCTCTTCTTCATTCTTATCCAAAACTTCAACCTCAACCTTTTGGTCAAGTTTTACTATTTCGTAAATATTTTTATTATTACTTTCAGTAGCATTTTTTATATGCAAAAGACCTGTTGCACCATTTTCTAACTTTACTATTGCACCAAATTGTAATATTTTTATTACAATTCCTTTATAAATTGCTCCTTTGTGTAATTCTTTTATTGCTATTAGTTTAGGACTTTCTTGTAAAGCTTTAAATGAAAGATTTACTTTTTTATTTTCTCTATCTACTTCTATAACTTTAAAATTATATTCTTCCCCTTCTTTCAAAATTTCACTTGGATTTTCTATATGTTTATATGCTAAATTTGAAATATGAATAAAACAGCTTACTCCACCAACATCAATTATTGAACCATAAGTTAAATTTTTTACAACCTTTCCACGAACAATTTTATTAATAAATATACTATTCCAAAATAATAACTCATTTGTCTCTTTAATTTTATCTTCTAAAATTTTAATACTAGCAATTATAGACTTGTTTTCTTTATCTAGTTCTGTTACAATTCCCTCAAATTGCTTCCCAACACATTTATAAATATCTTTAGTAGAATTCGAAATTTGAGAATATGGAACAAATATATTAAATTCACCCATTTTAGAGTATAAGCCTTCTTTACTTACATCTGAAACAACAAAAGAAAATTTGCTTCCCAACTTTAATTTATTTGCATTTTGAGTAGCTAATATAAGATTATCAGCCCTATCTTTAGAAACTTCAATCATTCCTTCTTCATTTCGAGAATTAGTAATGATGACTTTAAATCTATCACCTATTTTAATATTTTCAAAATCATTAACCTCTTCTTTAGGTAAAAATGCATCATTTTTTCCACCTATATTAAATATAAATCCATCATCTCTTTTTATCAAAACTACACCATCAAACATTTGACCTTGTTTATAACTTGTAAATGTTTTTTCTATCATAGCCATATCAAAAATTTCTTTTGTTTTTGAATCTTTTTCCATATAAACCTCTTGTAAAATTTTATCAAATTACTTTTTTGTTGTCAAAGAATTAAAAGAATTTTCTCTTAAATCATTCATATTTTGTTCAACAATCTTAGTTGCATCTTTCAAAGTTTCGCCGTCAAGTTTTTTTGAATAATATTCCTCTAATGTAAAAGGTTTGCCTATAAAAATTTTATTTCTTCTAAATATTTTTGGCTTTTTCATTATAAACATTGGGATTATCTGTACTTTTGCTTTAATTGCAAACATACTTACCCCTTGTTTTACTTCTCCGAGCTCCATATTTTCATTGTTAGTTCTTGTTCCTTCTGGAAATATAACAAGTTTTTTATCATTTTTTAAAACTTGTAAACATTTTTTAATAGCTCCTACATCCGAAGATTGTCTATCAATTTTAATTGCTCCAATTTTTTTTATAAACCAACCAAACAATCGATTTTTAAACAACTCTTTTTTTGCAAGATAATATTTTTTTTCCCAAGTATTTAAAGCAAAAACAACAGCATCTAAATTTGATGTATGATTACTAGCTATAATACATTTACCTTTTGGCAAATTTTCTTTACCTATAATTTTAGTAGGATAAAAAATTTTAAAAGGTATAGTTAAAAGAAATTGTAAAAAATGTAACATATTTTCTCCTTGTAGATTATATATTCTTATTCAATATTACTGGCACAAGCAAATGCTGTAGAAAATGCTGTTTGCAAGTTATATCCACCGGTTAAACAATCAACATCAAGACTTTCGCCTATTACGTATAGTCCTTTAATATTTTTGCATTCCATAGTCTTTGGATTTATCTCTTTCAGGTCGACACCTCCTCCTGTAACTATCCCACAATCTATAGGATAAAGACCATCGTATGAAAGTTTAAAATCTTTTAAAGTTTTAATTATTTTATTACGCATTTCCTTTGTAATCATATTCACTTTAAGTTGACTATTTATATTAATTGTTTCAAGAAATATATTAGACAGCCTTTTAGGCAATAACCCATACATAATTGATATAATATTTTTATTTTTGTTTTGTTCAAAATCTCTAAGTAATCTTTTTTCTAGTGTTTGAAAATCTAAAGTAGGTTTAAAATCTATAGATAGTTCTACATTTCTACTATTATGAATATAACTTGAAAGTGACAAAGCTATAGGTCCACTAATAGCATCATTTGTAAAAAGCATTTCACCGAAAAAACTTAATTTTTTATTATCTACGACCGCATTTAAACTCACATTTTTTAAAGATAAACCACAAAGTTGCTGACAAAAACTATTTTTAATTTTAATAGGAACAAGCGCTGGATAAGGAGTATTAACTTTTATATTTAATAATTTGCAAAATTTATATCCATCACCTGTAGAACCAGTTTGAGAATAACTTTTTCCTCCACAAGCCAAAATGATTTTGTCAAATACATATATATTTTTGTTTGTTTTAATTTTAAATTTATTATCTAAATTTTCAATAAATTCTACATTTTCGTTTAAATGAATATCACATTTAGAGCAACATTTTTCAATAGTTTTAGTAACATCACTTGCTTTGTCGCTTTCTGGAAAAACTCTTCTCCCTCTTTCAGTTTTAAGTTTAAGCCCATTGTTTTCAAAAAATTCAATAGTATCTTTAGGAGTAAACTGATTAATAGCACTTTGCATAAATTTAGAACCATTTACAACATTTTGTAAATACTCATTTGTATCGCAATTATTGGTTAAATTACATCTCCCCTTTCCAGTAATGTAAATCTTCTTTCCGCATTTTTCATTCTTTTCAAAAATTACTACTTCTTTTCCTCTATTTGACAAAATGGCGCCAGCCATAAGTCCGCTCGCACCGCCACCAACAATTGCTATTTTCAATTTTGCCTCGCTAAAAGATTAAGTTCTTCTTCAGTTAAATCTTTCCATTGACCTCTACTTAAACCACCAAGTTTAACAAGTCCTATTCTTATTCTTTTTAAAAGTTTAATATCTCTACCAATACCTTCAAACATTCTTCTTATTTGTCTATTTTGTCCTTCATCTATAACGACAGAAAGTTTAGTAATATTATTTTCAAAAGATATAAATTTAACTTTGCATTTAGGTAGTCTTTGTCCATCAACAACAACTCCGTTCCTAAGAACTGCAAGTTCGCTTTCTTTCATTTCGCCTTCAACAGAAACTCTGTATTCTTTTTCTAAGTGAAATTTAGGATGAGCTATTTTATTTGCAAAATCTCCGTCATTAGTGAGAAGGATTAATCCTTCTGTATCATAGTCAAGCCTTCCTATAGAAAATAATCTTTCTTCACAGTCTATAAGTTGATAAATAGTTTTTCTACCTTTTTCATCACTTCTTGTGCAAGCATAACCTTTAGGTTTATTAAGTTTGATATAAACAAAAGAAGAAGGTAAACTCAATAAATTTCCATCTAAATTTACCTTATCTTTTTTTTCATTTATATCAATACCAAGTGAAGTAACAAGTTTTCCATTAACTAAAATTCTTCCTTCTTTTATAATATTATCACATTTTCTTCTTGAAGCAACTCCGCACATTGCTAAATATTTATTTAATCTCATATTACCAATTTTCTATCAAGTCTTTAAGTTTTTCCCAGATAGAATTTCTCCTTACTTCTTCCATTGTATAGATTTTTTCAGAAAAAAGCAAGTTATTATCAATAAAAATTTTAACATTTCCAATTTCATAATCTTTTGTTATCGGAGCTTCTAACACATCTTGAATTTTATATTCAATTTTTATATTTTTAATTTCATCATTTTTTAAAGGATAAAAGAATTTTTCTTTAGTTCCAATTTCTACATAGTCACTTTGACCTTCTAAAACTTTAATTTTTTTGTTGAAATTGTAAAAACATGTTAGGTCAACTAGACTATATTCATTAAAAGCTTTTTCCATAAGTTTTGCACTTTCTTCAAACATAGGCTGACAATTTAAGACTACACTAACAACATTCATACCATTTCTATTGCAACTTGTAACTAAACACCTTCCAGCATCATCAGTAAAACCAGTTTTAACTCCGTTACAACCATCTAAAGAAAACAGAAGTTTATTTTTATTTTTAAGATATCTAGTATAACCATCTCCATTTGTAATTTTAATGTTTTTAGTAGATACAATTTCTTGAAATGTCGGATTTTCCAAAGCATAACTAGTAATTAAAGCTAAATCATAAGCAGTTGTATAATGGGTAGAACTATCTAACCCATGAGTATTGTCAAAGTGCGTATTTTTAGCACCTATTTCTAAAGCAAGCTCATTCATCATTTCAACAAAGTTATCTACTCCGTCGCCAACATATTCTCCAATAGCAACTGACGCATCATTTCCTGAAATTAACATTAATCCGTAAAGTAAATCTCTAGTTGAAAATACTTCACCCTTTTTTAAATATAAACTTGTTCCACTAATTCCTACAGCTTTTGGCGAGATTGTAAATTCTTTATCAAGGTCTTTACAATACTCTATTGCAGTAATAGCAGTCATTATTTTTGTAGTGCTAGCCATAGCTAATTTCTGATTTTCATTTTTACTATAAAGGACACGTTTAGATTTTGTTTCCATTGTGCACATTGCTTTTCCAGGAATTTCAATATATTCAGCATGAGTTGATTTAACAAACAATATTTTTAAACCACTACCAAGAAAAGCGAAAATAAAAATAAAAACAAAAATGATACAAATTAAATTTATCAATTTAGTTTTCTTCATTTTCATTCTCCTCATCTTCCTGTATTTTATTTATTAGAACATTAAATAAATTTAAAACTGTTTGATAGAGAGATTTATTTTCAACATTAATAAATTTTATTTCTCCTTTACTTTCAACCAAAAATCCTACAGGCGTAACACTCATCCCACCACTTGAACCACCTGCCATAGGGAAATGATTAGCTACACGCCTTGCAGATAAATCAGCATATTCTCCTCCGCCAACAACATATCCTACACTAACTCTAGAAATAGGAATAATTATTGTTCCGTCTTCTGTAACTACCTTATCACCAATAACAGTACTTGAATCTACAATAGTTTTTATTTTTTCCATTGCACCTTCAATTAAGTTGTAAATAGAATCTTCTCCACTATAAAATTTCATAATAACTCCTTTTAACAATATCTAATTTTTTACAAATTAGATTGTGATTTAGCTAATTTTTTGTCTTTTAATTTTTCTTTTTTCCTAGTTAGAATAACCGAACAAAGTAAAGAATATACAATATCAAATAAAGAAATTGAAATATGCATAATAAAATTTGTTTGTAAAATAAAACGATTGTAAGAAATAGTATCATTTAATTCTAATGTAGCTGTTGGAGTTTGGCTTTTAATTTTAGCAAAAAAAATAGTTAAGAAAAAATTTATAATTCCACAAAAATAACAAGTAGCAAAAGCGTCATCAAGTCCAAAATTGTAATAAACAGACATTTTTCGAAGTTTAGTTTTGCCTTTTATTTGATCTGTAAGAGTTTCTAAAAAGATAACTTCCTTGCCATTAAATTCTATTTCTTGAGTTTGAACCTTATTTTCACTTCTTGCAATTATTTTTTTATTTTTTATCCAAATTAACCTGTGAAGTATCTTAAATTTAAATAAAAAAATCCCTACAGCTCCTGAAAAGTTTTGAAAATTGAACCCAAATCTAACTTCTAAATGAATTGGAATAAACATTAAAAATATGATAACTAACGGAATTAATAAGTAATAATTCATAATTTCTCCTTAATCTAAAATTATTATTACAAAACCTTATTTAGTGCTTCTGCTATTATAAAACCAACTCTTTGAATATGCTCTTTTATATCTTTTGGAGCTAAAATTAAATCATTTGGAGAAATAGGATTTAAATCATTTGCAAAAATCATAAAAGGAACGCCAATGCTTAAACATGGCACCCTAAGAGAATTCTTTTCAATTTTTTTACCAAAACGATTTACAGCACTCCCCGGAGTTATACCTGTAGTTGTAATTTGAAAAGATGTTCCTAGTCTTGAGATATCTTTTGTTGCTAAGCTATCTATCACAAATACATAATTTATATTAATTTTATCAACAAACGCTTTTACCATATCAAGAGTTTCAATACCTGTTGAAAAATATATATTAGGACAAAATTTAAAAATATAATTATCATTTGAAAAAGCATTTATTTTTACATTATCAAAAACTTCTTTACCAAGTCTATCACACATAATATCCGGATTTCCTAAACCTACAATTAATACTTTGGATTTTTCTTTTATTTTCATTTTTTTTAATAAAGTTTTAATAGCAAAACTCAACTTTTCAATTATTTTAAAATCTATTTGATAATCATAACTATAAATGTCAGGACAATTCAAAATAAAATAATCACCTTTTGCCATTTCTAAACTTTTTTCTTTTTCATTACTATCTACAGATAAAAAACCATAAGACAAATTGAAGGTTTTATCTTTTTTTATTTTATATCCAAAATTTTCTAGGTCTTTTCCACATTCATCTATCAAATCAAACATAAACTTATTTTAAACAAAATTGAAAAAAATATTTATTTTACTTGATTTTCTCATTTTGTTATGCTATACTCTAGTAGAATTTTATTAAGGAGAAAGAAAATGCCAAATATTAAATCAGCAGAAAAAAGAGTTAAAATAATTGAGAAAAAAACACTTGAAAACAAAGCAGTTAAATCTAAAGTGCGCACTTTTATTAAAAAATTCAAAACAAGTGTAGCTGAAGGCAACCTTGAAAACGCACAAAAAGATTATATTGAAGTTGTATCTGTAATGGATAAAGCTGTAAGTGATGGTGTTATTCATAAAAATAGTGCAAATAGAAAAAAAGCTCGCTTTGCTAAAATGCTTGATACTCTTAAAGCAAACTAAAAAAATCTCACACAATTTGTGAGATTTTTTTGTTTATGCTATTTAATTAAACATTTTGATTTTGACTAAAAAAAATCATAACAAAAATTGTTATGATTTTTTAGTTATATAATTAATATACAAGGTCAATTAAGCCATATTTACCATCTTTTCTTCTATATAAAATATTAATTTTGCCTGTTTCTGCATTTAAGAATACATAGAAATCATGACCAAGTCTTTCTATAGCAAATCTTGCATCGTCTACAAGCATAGGGTCAAGGTCAAATGTTTTTCTTTTATAGATAGAAGGCAATTCTTCAGGTTCATCTTCAATAAATTCAAATGGCAAGAAGTTCTCTTGTTTAGAACCTTTTGCTTTTATTTCCTTGCGCTTTTCACTATTTCTTACAATTTGTTTTTCAAGTTTTGGAAGCGCAATATCAATGTTATTATACATATTATCACTTGATACTTCACTTCTATAAAGAAGTCCCTTACTTGTAATAGTAATTTCAAGTTTTTCAAGTTTTGCTTCCTTAGTGCAAACAATTTTTACATTAACATCATTATCAAAATATTTTTCAAGTTTTTCAAGTTTTTCTCTTAAAATTCTATCTAATCTTTGACTTACTGTATAACCATTTCTTTCTAAAATGTCTATTTTCATACTTTTCTCCTCCTAGTATTATTCTATCAAATATTTTTTAAATTAGCAAATAAATTTAATCATTAACAAATGTTAATTGACCATTTTCTGCATCTATGACAATTTCACCTTCATTTTTAAGAATTCCAAGCAAAATCTTTTCTGCAATTTGGTCTTCCACTTCTTGTTGTATGAATCTTTTTAAAGGTCTAGCTCCATATTCAGTATTAGCGCCTTTGCTAACAATTAATTCAAGTGCATCTTCAGTTATTTTTAAAGAAAGATTTTTTTCTTTCAATCTTTTATTTATATTTGATATTAAAATTTTTGCAATTTTAACAAGGTCTTCTTGAGAGAGTGGTTCAAATATGCAAATAACATCAATTCTATTTATAAATTCAGGTTTAAATTTATTCTTTAATGCTTCCATATAAATTTTTTTGCTGTCAACTTGTTCTTCTTCATCATCGCCACCAAAGCCTAATTGTTTTCTATGTTCTTTAACTTCTCTTGCGCCTAAGTTGCTAGTCATAATAATTATTGTATTTTTAAATGAAACTGTTCTTCCTTGTCCATCAGTAAGTCTTCCATCATCAAGAATTTGTAAAAGTGCATTAAAAATATCAGGATGAGCTTTTTCAATTTCATCAAATAAAACTACTGAATAAGGATGTCTTCTTACTTGTTCAGTAAGTTGTCCCCCTTCTTCAAAGCCTACATATCCTGGAGGAGAGCCAATTAATTTAGAAACGCTATGAGCCTCCATATATTCACTCATATCAATTCTTACAATATTGTTTTCATCGTCAAACATTGCTTCTGCAATAGCTTTACAAAGTTCAGTCTTACCAACACCTGTTTGCCCCATAAATAAGAATGAGCCTATAGGTCTTTTACTATCTTGAAGTCCTACCCTTGACCTACGAATAGCTTTACTTACTGCCTCTACTGCTTCATTTTGACCAACAACTCTTTTATGCAATATATCTTCCAAATGAATAAGACGATCTTTTTCACTTTCAGTTATTTTTGTAACAGGAATACCAGTCCATTTAGCAACAACTTCAGCAATTTCATTTGCACCGATAGAATTTGTTGTTGATTTTTCCTTTTTAACATCAAACTTTTCTTCCTTTTTCTTAAGGTCATTTTCTAGATTTATTATTTCAGATTGAAGTTTTGCAGCTTTTTCATAATTTCTTTGTAAACTCGCCTCATCTCTTGAAGCTGAAAGTGATTTTATTTTATCTTCAATTTGTCTAATTTCTTGAGGTTTTAAAGTATAATTTACTTTAGCTTTACTGCTTGCTTCATCAATAAGGTCTATTGCTTTATCAGGCAAACTTCTATCTGATATATATCTATCAGATAAAACAGCAGCAGCTTCAATTGCTTCATCAGTTATTGTAATTTTGTGGAAAGCTTCGTAGCTATCTTTTAAACCTTTTAAAATTTGAATAGTTTGTTCAACAGAAGGAGGACTTACCATAATTGGTTGAAATCTTCTTTCAAGTGCTTTATCTTTTTCTATAAATTTTCTATATTCGTCTGTAGTTGTAGCTCCAATTGTTTGCATTTCACCTCTAGCAAGATATGGTTTTAACATATCAGCAGGAGAAGTCTCTCCCTTTTCAGAGCCTGCTTGTGCTAAAGTATGAATTTCATCTATAAAAACAATTATATTTTTGCTAGAAATTATAGTTTCAATAGCATCTTTTAATTTTTCTTCCATTGCTCCACGATACTTAGTTCCAGCCATTAATCCACCGATTTCAAGAGAATAAATTACTTTATCTTTCAAAATTTCTGGAACATCTCCAGCAACTATTGCTTGAGCAAGTCCTTCGACAACTGCAGTCTTACCAACCCCTGCTTCTCCTATTAAAACAGGGTTATTTTTAGTTTTTCTACATAATATTTCAACTAATCTTTGTATCTCTTCTTCTCGACCAATTACTGGGTCAAGTTTGTGCTCTTTTGCTTTTAAAGTTATATCGGTTCCCATATCTAGCAATTTTTCAGGAAGAGTGCTTCCTTGTTGTTTATTTGAATTTTCTTTAGTTCCGTCTTCACTATTTTGATTGCCTGACATTAATGCTTTGTTAACTTTATTTTTTAAAGCTTCTACATCTACACCATATTGTCCAACTAAAATTCTATATGCAACACTTCCGGTGCTAGAGAGCAATGCTAACAACAAATGTTCAGTTCCGATAAAAGAATGATTCATTTGAATAGCAATAGTCTGCGCAGTTCTAAATAAATCTTTAGTTCTAGGTGTCATTTCAACTTCATTAGTAAAAAGAATACTGCTATCACTAATATTATCTTCAAAAAATTCAAACAAACTAGGTTCTGTAACTCCAACTTCAGCTAAAAATTGACTTGCAAGACAATCTTTTACGCTTACAAGACCATACAAAATATGTTCACTTCCAATCAAATTTGAGCCAAATCTTAAAGCAAACTTACTAGCATTTTTTATAACTTTTTGTATATTATCTGAATAAGATGATGATTGATAGTTCATAATTTTACCTCCTTAGTGATAAATTTTTGACTTCTCTAGAAATATACTCTGCTCTTGTAATGTTTTCCTTTTTTTTATCAAAAAATTCAAAAATTTCTTTTAAATTTGCACTCATACCTTCATGATATAATTTTTGAAATTTGTCATCATTTTTTATATCTATAAATCCTAAAACTTGACCTAATTTTATATTAGATAACAAATCTATCATTTCACTTTCTTCCAGACTATAGCAATTTGTAATAATTCCATAACTTCTTAAAACTATATCTTTTATTTCATCATATTGATTTTCTAAAATAAATTTTCTTTCTTCATCTTCTAAGGAACAAACATTATAAATAAATTGACTTACATTATCTATAATTTCATCTTCACAAAGTCCTAAAGAATTTTGATTAGAAATTTGATAAAAATATCCTTGTGCTTTAGAACCTTCTCCAAATATTCCCCTTACTGTCAAGCCATTTAATTTCGCATCTTGTATAATATTTTCTATTTTTCCGCTTTTATCAAGTGCAGGCAAAAAAAGCATAACGGAAGCCCGCATGCCTGTTCCTAAATTGTTTGGACTCGCTGTAATAAAACCTAAGTTTTTATCATAAGCAATAGGAAGACTTTCTAAGATTTCGTCATCAATTTTAGAAAGTCTTCTGTAAGGTTTATAAAGATTAAATCCTTTCTCTAAACATTGCTCTCTTATATGGTCTTCTTCATTTATCATTACAATAATTTTTTCATCTTCGCTTATTGCCACAGATGAAATGTCTTTATTTTCAATAAGTTCTTTACTTATAAGATGTTTTTCAAATAAAGCATTACATTCATTAAGAGAAAGTTCTTTTAAAGATAGAAAATTAAAAACATCAAATTTTTCAAGTGTTTTCATGACAGAATTTGTGATATATTTTGCATCTATATCACTTTGAAGTTTTGTATAAAATTTTAGACCATCAACATTTCTCGCAAGTCTAATTCTTGAAGAAATTGCTATATTATCAAATAATTCCACTTTCCCCCTTTATTTTCTTGCCTTTATGTTTTTTATCTCCATACATTTGTTTAATAGCTTCTTTCAAAGAATCTATCTCACTATAACACCTTTGACATCCCACAAAACCTGTTTGCAAAATTTCATTATAAGATGTATCACAATATGGACATTTGTTCATATTATCTCCTTTTATCTAACTAAATAGAACTTAGTTCAAATAGATAGATTAAAAATAAAAATATAAAGTCCTAATTTTATTCTTCTTCAATACCTTTCATAGTCAAAGAAATTCTCTTTTTGTTAACATCAACACTTAAAATTTTAACTTTAACTCTTTGTCCAACTTTTAAAACTTCAGAAGGATGTTTGATGAAAGCATCAGAAATTTGGCTAATATGAACAAGCCCATCTTGGTGAACTCCTATATCTACAAAAGCACCAAAATCAATAACATTTCTTACAACACCATCAAATACCATTCCTTCTTTTAAATCTTCCATAGTGATAACATCACTGCGTAAAACTGGTTTAGGCATAGTTTCTCTAATATCTCTACCAGGTTTTAGAAGTTCTTTGGTTATATCTTCAAGTGTAGGAACACCTATTCCACAATCTTTTGCCACATTTTCTTCACCTTTAAGTTTAATTAAATTAGGTAAATTTGACACATTTCCACTTGTTAAATCTTTTTCACTCATATCAAAAATTCCAAGAAGTTTTTTTGTTGCTTCATAACTTTCTGGGTGAACTGCAGTATTATCAAGAATTTCATCGCCACCTACAACACGCAAGAAACCTGCACATTGTTCGTAAGCTTTTGGTCCAAGTTTAGGAACTTGTAATAATTGTTCTCTGTTTTTAATTCCTTTAACTTTAGCTCTATAAGCAACAATATTTTTTGCTATAGACATATTTAAACCTGATACATAGCTCAAAAGTGAAGGACTTGCAGTATTTATATCAACACCTACACTATTAACACAATCTTCAACAACGCCTGTTAAAACTTCTGTTAATCTATTTTGAGGCATATCATGTTGATATTGACCTACACCAATACTTTTAACATCTATTTTAATAAGTTCTGCAAGAGGATCTTGAAGTCTTCTAGCAATAGAAACAGCACTTCTTAAAGATACATCATAATCTGGAAATTCTTCTGCTCCTAACTTAGATGCTGAATAAACTGAAGCACCTGCCTCACTTACAACTGCGTAACTAACCGGTCTTGAAACATGTTTAATAAGTTCAGCAACAAAAATTTCAGCCTCTTTAGACGCAGTTCCATTACCTATTGAAATTATATCAACTCTATATTTTTCTATTAACTTCTTTAATATTTCAATTGATTCTTCAGTTTTTGATTGAGGTGGAGTAGGATAAACAACACTTGTTGCCAAAACATCTCCATTTTGGTCAATTACTGCTATTTTACAACCTGTTCTATAAGCTGGGTCAAGTCCCATAATAATATTATTTTTTAAAGGAGCTTCCATAAGAAGTGGTTTAAGATTAACTTCAAACATTTTTATTGCTTGTTCATCAGCCTTATCAGTTAAATTGTTTCTACATTCTCTTTCTAGAGATGGGAATAACAATCTATCATAAGCATCAACAATTGTTTCATCAATTAAAGCATTAGTATCTTCATTATCTTTTTTAAAATACTTGTTGATGTTTGCCAAAGCAAGTTCTCTGTTAACAGTGATTTCAACTTTTAGACATTTTTCTTTTTCGCCACGATTAATAGCTAAAATTCTATGACTTGGCAAAAGTTTTACTTCTTGTTTAAAATTAGCATAAGTTTCGTAAGTAGCACTGTTTTCATTTTCAATTAAGGTACATTCTATAACACCTTTATTTTCAAGCAAAAGTCTTAAATCTTTTCTTAAGTTTGCATCATCTGATATTCTTTCAGCTAAAATATCCTTAGCCCCTGCAATAGCATCATTTACAGTAGCCACTTCTTCAGTTATAAATTTTTCAGCTTCTTTTAAAATAACTATATTTTTATTTTGACTTTGAAGAAGGTCGCAAAGAGGTTCAAGCCCTTTTGCAATAGCAACAGAAGCTCTTGTTTTTCTCTTAGGTTTATATGGTCTATAAATATCTTCAACTTCAGTAAGAGTTTTTGCTTCAGACAAAGCTTTAGCTATTTCATCTGTCCATTTTCCTTGTTCAGTTATAGCCCTTTGAACCTTATCCTTTTCTTCATTTAAATTTCTTAAATATTTTAATCTATCACTAAAAGCTCTTAATGTTTGGTCATCGCAAGTTCCATGCATTTCCTTTCTATATCTAGCAATAAAAGGTATAGTGCAACCTTCATCTAGAAGATTAATAATATTTTGACTATATTCAATTTTTAAGCCAAATTCTTGAGCAAGTTGTTCTGTTAATTCCATTTAATTTTCTCCTTTATTATTTGAACAATTTCTTTTACTTTATTTTCAATTTCTTCTAATCTTTCATCATATAAGAACACCTTTTTATCTAGTATGTTTTCTTTTAATTCATCTTTATCAAAACTAATTAAATTCCAACCTTGATTATAAGAAATAGCTTTAATTAAATCAAAATAAGAAATTAAATCATTTTGATACATAAGATTAGAAGTATTGAATTTCGCTAGTTTTGCTTCAAATAGCATATCAATATTATAACAAGTTTCACTAGAAAAACCAAATTTTAAATCATTATAAATAAAATTATATAAATTAATCGCACCTCTACCATTTAGAGAATCGCATTGTGGACTAAAAATACAAGTAGCTCCATAATCTTTAATTAATTTTTGGTCATCTTTATCAATAAAATTCAAACCTAGTATATAACACTCTCTATCCAGTAAGCCAAAACTTTCAATAGTTTCAATAGGCGACATTCCAAATTTGCCAACAATTTTGCCAACTTCTTCCAAATCTTGACCTATTCTTATTAAAACAGCAGTATCAGTAATTGCACAAAATTCATTAATATCTGAAAGTTGTTTAGCAGAATAATTTAATAAATTTTCTATCTCAAGTATAATTTTTCCACCAACCATATCACTAGTTTTCAAATTTTCTATTTTACAAGCACTGACTATTTCATATCCTTGTAATGAAAATTTTTTAAGACTATTCTTACCCATTTGGAAATCAGGAACTTTTATAAAAACGGCTTCCACTCCTGAAATTTTGTTTTTTAAAACAGCATAATCTACCAAAATTTGTAATTGTTCAATAGTCAATATTTTTTCTATATTATCTATTAATTCTTCATTTAATGGTATAAACTTACTTATAGAGCAAAGGTAATTACAATAATAATTTTTAAATTTCTTAATCTTAATGTTTTTATCATCAACTTTTACAATATAATCATTGTAATTTTTATCTATTTCATTTGAAATAAATTCATTGTTATATTCAATTTCTAAATCACATTTTTTTAAATATTCGTTATCATTAAAATATTCACTGTCGTTTTGAAAGTCATTTATATTAATATTGTTGTTTTGCATAAAACTCCTATTTTTTACTAATTATACTATAAATGGAAAATCAAAATCAAATAAAAAAACGAGTTATTTTGCACGCTGATATAAATAATTTTTTTGCATCTTGTGAATGTTCGACAAGACCAGAGTTAAGATTAAAGCCCGTTGCAGTAACAGGAAATCCCAAAAAAAGAACAGGGATAATACTTGCTAAAAATGAAATAGCTAAATCATTTGGAGTAAAAACAGGACAAGTTATTGGAGAAGCACTTGCTATTTGTCCAAATCTTGTATGCCTTGCACCTCATTATGATATTTATGAAAAAATTAGTGAGGCTCTTAAAGAAATATATCTATCTTATACTAATTTTGTTGAACCGCTCGGGCTTGATGAATGTTGGCTCGATGTTACTGATAGCTTAAATTATTTAAAAAAAACAGGTAAAGAAATTGCTGACGAACTTAGAGAAAAAGTAAAAAAAGAATTTAATATTACTTTATCAGTCGGAGTTTCTTTTTCTAAAATATTTGCTAAACTCGGTTCTGACCTAAGAAAACCAGATTTTACTACAGAAATAAATTATAACAATTTTAAGAAAATTACTTACAATCTTCCTCTTAACTCAATTGTTGGCATAGGAAGAAGATTAGAAAAAAAATTCAATAGTATAGATGTTCATACTATTGGTGATTTTGTTAAGCTTGAAGATAATTATTTGCAAGACTTAATGGGGATTAACGGAGTTAGATTAAAACAAGATTTACTGGGAGAAAGATTTGTTCCCGTTACTGATTACTATTCTCTCCCTCCCCCTAAAAGCATAGGAAATGGAACAACAACTTTAAATGATATTATAAAAAGAGAAGACATTCTTAAAGTAGCATTTTTTTTGATAGAAAAAATTTCAAAAAGACTTATTAATCATGTAGTTCTTGCTAAAGGAATATCTGTTACAGTAAAAAGAAATGATTTAAAAACTTTTCATGCCTCAAAAAAAATTTTACCTACTTGTGAGATAAAAGATTTAATTTCAAACGCAACTAATCTCATTGATAAAATTTGGAACTATCGCTATCCTATTAGAGCATTAAGAATAAAATGTTTTAATCTTATATCTGCGAATTATAGGCAAATTTCAATGTTTGACGATAATAAAAAAGAATTATCAGAGGTGTTAGACAAAATAAATAAAAAATATGGAAAGATTATGTTAGCAAGTGACACTTCCAAATTTATAAATACTTCTCAGCATCCTCAGGAATAAAAATTTCGCGATTATTTTTAAAATTTATACTTATAATTTACTAAAATTGTTTTGATAATTAATTTATTTGAATTATAATATGAAATAAAGTGTTATTCTGTTTTCTTTTAAAAAAAATGAAATTAATGGATTTTAAAAGAATATAATATTATATTATATTTGATAAATGGAGTTAAATATGAAAAAGTTTCAAATTTTGGTAGATAGTTCATCTGACCTAAAAAACGACTATGTAAATGAGGATGACATTGCCTTCAAGGTAATTCCTTTAATTATTAATGTAAGTGATACAGAATATGTCGACAGTGATGATGTTGATTGTGAGAAAATGCTTAAACATATGCATGAATCAAAGAAAAGTTCAAGTGCATGCCCTGCTCCACAATCATTTTTGCAAGAATTTGATAATGCAACATACACTTTTATCATAACAATCACTTCTAAACTTTCTGGATGTTATAATTCGGCTTGTGTTGCAAAACAATCTTACACAAAACCTGAAAATATATTTGTTATTGATTCAAAAGCAGTAAGCGGAACTGAAATACTATTAGTAGACAAATTAGTTAAATTAATAAAGTCAGGTTTAAGTTTTGAAGAAATACAAGAGAAAATCATTTCTTATAGAGATGGAAGAAGTTTGTATTTTATACTTCAAAAATTTGACAATTTAGTTAACAATGGAAGAATGAGTAAAATTGCTGGATTAATAGCAAGCACTTTGGTTATAAGACCAATATGTATTGCTCATGAAGGAGAAATAAAAATTGCTAAAAAAATAATTGGTATAAAAAACTGCTTATCAAAGCTCGTTCAAATGATTTGTGAAAAATCAAAAGATTATTCACAAGAAACCTTAATTATAACTCATTGCTTTGCTGAAAAAGAGGCCACTCAAATAAAAGAAGATATAGAAAGCAAATGTAATTTTAAAGAAATCAGAATTTTGCCAATGGGTGCGCTTTGTTCTTACTATGCACTTGAAAAAGGTTTAATAATTTGTCATTAATAAAAAGTCATGAATAATTCATGACTTTTTTAAAAATATCATTTTTAAATTTACAAAATGTATAATTATTCATTTTTAAACTATAAAAACATTTTTTTCAATTTTTAAAAAATTTACTAATTTTTATTTTTATAATTAAAAATTAAAACATATTTACCAGCTTCTGTACCTGCTATAGCGCCATCACCTACTGCTGTTGCTATTTGACGCAAGCTTCCTTCTCTTATATCTCCACAAGCAAATACACCTTCAATATTAGTTCTCATTAGTGAATCTGTTTTGATAAAACCTTTATCATTCATTTCTATCAATCCTTGTAAACTTTTAGTATCAGGACTTCTACCTATAGCAACAAAAATACCATCAACATCAATATTTTTTACACTACCATTTTGCTCAAATTCTAAACTTTCAACTTTATCACTACCAATTATTTTTTTAGACAAAGCTCCATTCAAAATTTCTACATTTTGTTTATTATCAAACTCTTTTTCAGAATAATTTGTGGATTTAAGATTTTCTTTAGTTAAAAGATAAACTTTACTACAAATATTAGATAAATAAATAACATCTGAAAATGCAGAATTGCCTGAACCTATAACAGCCACTTTTTTATTTTTAAAAAAGTTACCATCACAAATGGCACAATAACTTACTCCTCTTCCTTTAAATTCTTTTTCGCCTTCAATATTTAATTCTTTTGAATGACTTCCTAATGCAAGAATAACCGCTTTTGATTTTAAAATTTGAGTATTAGTAGTTATAACTTTATAATTACCACTAAAATCAAAACTTTTAGCTTCTTCCATTATAAAAGGTATATTTAAACTTTGGGCATGCTCAAAAAACTTCATTGATAATTCATTTCCATCAATGCTTGAAAAACCCGCATAATTTTCTATTTGTCCTATAAGACCGAGTTGTCCACCTGGTAAAAACTTCTCAAGTATTGCAACTTCTCTGCCTGCTCTTTTTGCATAAATTGCTGAGGAAATACCTGCTGGTCCCCCTCCAACTATTAAAATATCATATATTTTTTCCATAGCATTATTATATCATATCAAACAAACAATTAAAACTAAATAGATATATTTTACTTAACTTATTTTGTATTTTTTTTAAATGTTGATATAATTATAATGTGAGGAACTAATGGATATAAAAAAAGAAATAAAACGAAAAATTAAATTTAAAATTAAGTTAAAAAAAATTTTACTTTATCAATTTTATAATTTCAAAAATTCATTAAACTATAAATTACAAAAACATAACTATCAGGTCGGTGATATAGTTATTTTAAAAAAAGGAACATTGTTACACGGTCTAAATGTTACTACCATAGAGAAAATAGAAAATATATCTAAAAATGGGATAATTAGTGGCGAATTAATTGATTCACGAAACAAAAATGTAAAACAAAAATATCCATATTGTGTTTGTTGCTGGAACATTCAAAATGAAATTTCTTTAGAAGAATACATAAATTTATATAGTGGTTGCACCTTAAAATATAGAACAAAAAACGGCGAATTTACAAAACTTGTTTCTTATGAAGATTTTAAAAATGGTAAGCAATTTATTCCAGAAGAAGCTTTAATGTGGGAATGTCATCAAACAAAAGAAATGCGTTTTATGCCCTCTTTAAATAACGAAATCACTGGAAAACAAAATCAAATTGCGTTTATTATTAATTCATTTAATGATGCAATTAAACCAATATTGCAGAATGATATTTTTAGCAAAGAATTTAACCAAAAGTATCTTAAATATTTTGTTTTACCAAAAATGCTAAAACACTTTAAAAATTCAGAAAGAGACGACCTTTTTACAAATAGAGAATGTGCAATAATTTTAGGCATACCTAAAAATTTTATTGAAGGAATTTTAGTTGGTAAAATTTATGAAAATGATGAAAAAATTATTAAAAAGATAAAAGAACTTTTTCCTAATAGTTATATAGCAAATTTAGAAGGTAAAGTTATTAAAATATAATTATAGTTATTTAAATTAAGCTTTTTATTTATTTTATAATTAAAATGATTAAACATAGAAAATAAAAAAACTTGGCAAATGCCAAGTTTTTTGTATATTATCTCTTTGAGAATTGTGGAGCTTTTCTTGCTTTCTTTAAACCATACTTCTTTCTTTCTTTCATTCTTGAATCTCTGGTAAGAAGTCCAGCATCTTTCAATTCTTTTTTCAACATTTCGTCTGCTTTAACAAGTGCTCTAGCAATTCCATGACATATAGCACCAGCTTGTCCAGATATTCCACCACCAACAACTTTAACGATAACATCATATTTATCACCTGTTGAAGTGATATCAAATGGTTGACGAGCAACTAAAAGTAAAGTATCTCTTTGGAGATATTCTCCCATATCTTTACCATTAACAACATATATTCCACTTCCTGGGAATAATCTTACTCTAGCGATTGATTTTTTTCTTCTTCCAGTTGAAATAATTTGACTGGTTTTGTTATTTTTTTTCTCTGCCATTAGTCTCTAACTCCTTTTACTTCAACATTTTGTGGTTGTTGAGCTTGATGAGAATGTTCTGCTCCTTTATAAGTATGAAGTCTTGTAAATTGTTTTCTTCCAAGAGATGTTTTTGGAAGCATTCCTTTAACAGCAACTTCAATTGCTTTTGTAGAATTTTCTCTCATTAGTTTGTCATAACCAATTTCTTTAAGACCGCCAACATAACCTGTATGCCAACGTAATTTCTTTTCAGAAAGTTTCTTTCCTGTTAAAACAATTTTGTCACAATTTAAAACTATAACAAAATCTCCACAATCAACATGTGGTGTATAAATAGTTTTTTTCTTTCCTGTTAATATATCAGTAACTGCAGTAGCTACCCTTCCAAGTGGAAGTCCTGCAGCGTCAACGACAAACCATTTTCTTTCAATGTCTGCCGGTTTAGCCATATAAGTTTTCACTTTTTATTTCCTCCGAATTTTTAATTAAAAGTTTTTATTTTAAGTCACTTAATATTTGGGGGCTAATCAAACAAAAAATGCCTTAAAATTAAGACCTTTTATATTCTATAAAAATTAAAGATAATTGTCAAGTATTTTTTTTAAATTTTATAACTTTATTTCCTTAACTTTCAAAGATGTTTTTTTTGTTTTTTAAAGTACTCTTTTATTAATGTATATTTATACACTTTTATTTATATTTATAAATTTTGTTTTTCAAGAAAATTTAAAAAAAATCTTGACATTGATATTTATATATATTATAATTATTATAGAGTTAATATAGTGTCAATTAGAGTGCATTTTATCTATATTAATCTGCTAATATTTGTAACAACACTTTTATAATCATAAAAGTTTTTATATAAAATATAAAATTAATAAATTTAAAATTAATACAAAGGGGTTACCGGCTTACGCTTGCATATTCCTTTATAATGTAGATTTTTTTCACATGGACAAGCCATGTATACATATATATAAACTGAATATCAAATGCAAATGTATGTCTCTACCCTATAGGGAGCATATAATGAAAAGCAAGAGAGAAAATAATAATGTTAACAACGATGACATTAAGAAATTATCAACTAAACAAGAAAATAATTTAAGTGACAAAGGTGACAATATTTTTTCGAGCCATAAAGACAAAGAAAACGATTATGAATTTATACAAAATCAAGATGGCTCTTTTAAAATAAACAAAAAGAATAAACAATCTAGCAAAAATAAATCTTTTTCTCTAATTGATGGAGAAAGTATTGATGATGTCACAAATTTATCAAACGATGTTGATATAGAAAAAATTGCAGATTTTGAAAGCAATGACAATACTGATACTAAAAAAAATAAAAATAAATCATTTAAATTTATTAAAAGTAAATCAGAAAAAAAACTAAGAAAATCTAAACAAAAACAAGAACAAGAAAGAAAGGAAAAAGAATACCAAAAAGGAACATTTAAAAAGAATATGAAATCCTTAGCAATTTTATTAGTTCTAGGTATTTTTACTGGAAGCGGACTTGGTGTTTGGTATTTTAATTACGCTTTAAAAAGCAAAGTAGATTATTCTCTATATGAAGTTAATGAATATTTACCTGATATAAATCAAAGATTTAGTTCTTTATTTGGAATTACTAACGAAGAAGATAAAGAGAATTGGGTTGATATAGCTAGAGAGCAAGGTTACGAAAATCCTCTAGATAGTAGATTAACCCCTATAGATAATTATTTATTAGCTATGTACAATGCAGAGCAAGAAGAAGAATTCGTTATTGAATCTAATGGACTTGTTAAATCAATGGGAACTTCTCAAACTGTTTACAGTTTAAAAACTTTTAATGGAAATCTTTACACTTTTGAAAGTATAAGTACTGGTTTTATTACCATAGCTTTTCATGATGAAATGCCTTTAGATGAAAGTGGAAATCCAGAGTATGTAGAAATTTACAATGGTAAAAAAGGAACTATTACAGCAACATCTGCTGAATGGGAACTTGATGAAAGATTATCAATTAGCGATTACAAAGAAGAAACTGGAGGATTATTAAGCACCCTTAATCCTTATATCATTTCTGAAAAAACTGTTTTAAACCTTGATACTATTGAAATTACAGTTACAGAAGAAGGCTATTATTCTATGACATTTGAACTTCACCCTATCTATAGTGTTCTTAACTATTATAGACAAGTAAGAAGAACAGGACAACTTGAAGCAGATCCATATTTTAGTAGTTTATCTCAAACTATTGTTATAGATAAAGATTGGAATATGATTTCTACTTATGTCGAAGAAAATTATAACGCCGTAAAAATGGGATTTGGAGCAAAATGTTATGGTACATTACTTCAGGAATTTTATTTCGACGGATCTTATGAAAATTAACATTTTAAGTCTTAACATTTCCATCAACTATTTAAACATTTAATAAAATTTGTTTGATTTGAAATATTTACAATTTAAATAAAAAGGAAAAAATATGAAAAAGAAAATTGTACTTTATTCAATATTGTATATGATTGTTTCAATAGCATCGGCTTTTGGTGCTATTAAGATTTCTACATTCTTACAAAATAGTTCTTCAAAAAAAAGCGAAACTCCCCCATATCAACTTGTTAAAATAGTTGATAATATTACTAATTCAAATAATTTAGATATAGATTTAAATTTAGATTTAAATTCTTCTGACGATAATTATAAACTATTATTAGATGCTGATGTGGATATGTCAGATAAAAATAATGTTCAAATGCAAATGAATATTGATTTAGAAAATAATGAATCTTCACTTTTTACTACATCTTTTAAATACCTTGACAACACGGTTTATCTTTCACTTCCTGGACAAAATTTATCTTTTAAAGCCAATAATCTTTTTCAAACAATTTTTGACACTATAAAACCTATACTTGCTAATGTTGGATTTAATCTTGATGAATTATCACTTGATGATATTTTAATAATGCTAAACAATTTTACAGAAACTAAGAATAAAGACAGTATAATTTTAGATATAGCTTTACCGGTAGTAAATATAAATTTATCTTTAATATGTGATAGATTATACAATTTAACCCAAATCATCCTTCCTGAACTATCTCTCTCTGATAGTGAAGACAATAAACAAACAATTTCTTTAAATGCAAACATAGCATACCCTGAAAAAACAAGTATTGAAAACAATTCTTCAGATTTTAAAGACATTTCTAATATTATCAATATAGCGTCAGATATATTATCTAACAAAGGACTTGCTTTCAATGTTGATTTAAACTATGGAGATTTTTCTACAAATGGAGAAATTAAAATAGATTTGAAAAATTTTAATACACTTTTAGCATTAAATTACAATGATATTGCTTTGAACCTGATATTTAAAGATGATGTAATATATACTGAAATAGGAAATTTATATTTTAAATTCGCTCTAGAAGATTTAGATAAATTAAATGAATTGCTTCTTTCTAAATTCAATTTTGAAATACCACAAAATTTAATTACTAATATACTAGACATTTTAAGAAATAAAGATTTCGAAAAAATTTTATCATTAGTTGATTTTTCAAATTTTAATCTTTCATCTTTAAATATAAATAATTTAAACAAACTTGATTTAAGTTTCTTAGATCAAATAGAAATAGATGGAAATACCACAATTATTAATATTGAAAAATTAGGTAAAATTTATTTAGTTCTTAATAATGAAAATAAACTTTCTCAAGTAAGTTTAAATAGCGACATAATAAATTTTAATTTTAATAGAAAAGACTTTGAAGAAATCTCATTATCTTATGATGAAAATTTATATCAAGATTTAACAACACTTTTACCCGTTTTAAATAGCATTCTTTCAATAATTGATTCTAATTCTTTACAAGGACAATTTACTATTTTATATAAAGAAATGCAATTTGATTTTAATTTAAATTTATCTATTAAAGATGAAATTTATCTTGAAATGACATCAATAATATTAGGGCAAAATTTAAATATTACTCTTTTAAATGATACAATATATGTAGAATTTTCAGATAGCAAATTAAAGTTAAATATAAATGATACTCAAGCTTTGACAGAGTTATTTGAAAAATATTTGGGTGAAAATATAGATATAACTAATACATTAAATAGTTTAATCTCTATTCTTAATCCTGCAAATATTCCAACTTTAATCTCTAATATTAATCAACAAGAAGATAACATAATTATTTCATTATTTAATGGATTAGATATAACAATTTATCCAAATGAAAAATCTTTACAAATTTTAACAAATATTGAAAATACTCAAATATCTTTAAAAGTTGAAGGTTCAGAACAACAAATAATCAAAAAAGAAATAAATTCAAATGAATATATTGACATTGTGTCATTTATTCCTTTAATTGAAAATCTAATTGAATATATAAGTTCTAACAAATATTTTGCTAACTTTAATATTTCTTACAATAATATATCTGCTATTGGCGCAATAAATTATGAAAATGGAACAATTTCTTTAATTTCAACTATTAAAGCTTATAATCAACAAATAGATATAACTTTAAAAGACCAAATTATTTATCTATCTTTCTTAGAAAATAATTTTAAATTCAAACTTAGTGATTTTGATAAAGTAAAAAATTTCATTTCTAATAATTTAGGTATAGAAATTGGGAATATTATAGATTCTTTAACAAATCAAAATTTTGATATTTTAAATTTAATTCAAAATACTAAAATAAATATTAAAAATGACAAAATTATTATTACTAATGGTCAGTTTAATTTAGAATTAATGATTACAGATAATATGCTTGACACTATTACTGTAACATATCAAGATTTAATTGCAAATTTATCTTTAACTTCTTCCCCTACAGAAATAAATATTGTCAAAGATTATATAGACATAATAAATTATCTTCCAACTATTGAAAATATTTATAATTATATAAAAAATAAAGAATATTTTGTAGAATTTGACGTAAATGTTGATGATATAAAAATTAACGGATTTATTAATTATTACAACCATGTTTTATCAGCATTTGGAAATATAAATATATTTGGTGTCATTGCTGATTTCGCACTTCAAGATAACACAATTTATATTGATTTATATCAAACAAAATTAAAATTTGAATTATCTGATTTTAATACTTTAAGAGAATTTTTAAATAATACATTTGGATTAAATATTAACCAGATTGATAATATATTAGAATCAATTAAAGAATTGAAAATTAATGAAAATGACATACAAGATATTTTATCTAAACTTACCTTAAGTATTACTGAAGATAAAATTAATATAAACTATGAAAATATTTTTGCAGAAGTTGATATTTCTTCAAATAACCTTCAAGGAGCAAAAATTAATTATCAAGATATAACAGCTAATCTAAAAATTTGCAATTCCCCTAACGAAACAACTATTTCAGGAGAATATATTGATTTAATTGATTTTATACCAACTATTGAAAATGTTTACAATTTAATTACTAGTGAAAATATTTATTTAAATTTTAACGCTAATTATGACCAAATTAAATTAATTGGTGGAATAAATATAGAAAATAAAAACATTTCAATTTATGCTACTTTATTATTCAATGATTTAAAAGCTGAGATAATATTAAAAGACAAAATTGTTTATATTTCATATGATAATGCTAAAATTAAATTTGATATTAAAGATATAGAAATCTTAAAAGAGTTCTTATATAAAAATTTCGGAATTGATTTATCAACAATCCTCAATGATTTTAATAATATTGATTTTAACGATATTATAGATAAAATAAAAGAAGATAGTATCCAAGATTTAATCAAAACACTTTCAATTTCTATTACATTAGATTCAATTAAAGCAAGTATAGAAAATTTAAATATTCAAATAAATTTATCTGACAATAATATAAATAGTATTACATTAAACTATAACGAAATAAATGCTGATTTAACAGTATCTACTTCACCTACTAATATTGAAATAACTGGAGAATATATTAATTTAATAGATTTACTTCCTAATATAGAAAATGTTTATAATTATATAAAAAATCAACAATATTTCATTGATTTTGAAGGAAATTATAAAGACATATACTTCTCAGGTGCTTTTAATTTTGACAAAGGAAAATTGTCACTATCTGTATTTATTAAAGCGTTTAGTCAAGAAGCTAACATAATATTCCAAGATAATAAAGTTTATGTAAAAGTAAATCAAATAAAAATTTTCTTAGATTTACAAGAAATTGATAAATTGGCTACTCTTTTAAATAACACATTTAATATAGATGTTATTAATATACTCAACAAAATTAAAAATATAGATTTTAATAATGTTACTATTGATGACTTAAAGACACTTATAAGTGATATAAACTTGGATAATAATCTTGACATATCCACAATTATCAATTCTTTGAAATTATCTATCAGTCAAGATAATATAAATATCAGTTTAAAAGATATAATAATTAACTTATTCTTTAATGATAATATGTTAAATTCTATAGACATTAATTATAATGATTTGAATTTAACTTTCAATATTTTATCTATTCCTGCAATATTTGAACCTGTTACTGATGAATATATAAATTTAATCAACTTAATTCCAACTGTAGAAAATGTATATAATTATATACAAAATGAAACTTTTTATCTCGATTTCATTTTAGATTATGATAATATTCAAGTAAAAGGTAATATTAATGTTGTAAATGGTGAAATTGAAGCTTTAGCTAATTTAAGTTATAATGGTTTAAATGCAAAAATTTCATTCTTAAATAACAATTTATATATTGATATAAACGAAATTAAACTTGTAGCAAGTTTAAATGATATAGATTATATTTGTGATTTCGTTTATAATAGATTTAATTATGATATTAAATCTTTAATTGAAGAAATAAAGCAAAAATTATTTAATACTGATATTAAACAATTTTTAGCTAGCGCAGTAATATCATTAACAGAAAATCAAATTAATATTGATTTACCTGATTTAAGTAATTTAAGTGTTGTAATAGAAATAAACAATAATATGATTTCTGACA
Organism: uncultured Bacillota bacterium; assembly: GCA_949289785.1. Lineage (GTDB taxonomy): Bacteria > Bacillota > Clostridia > Christensenellales > UBA1242 > Caccovivens. The sequence continues at coordinate 36,165 of CASEOW010000043.1, forward strand.
TTATGCTTAATTATGAAAATATTCAAGCATATATTGAAATTGCATCTAATCCAACTGAGATTATTGTTTCAGGACAATATTATCAAATTAAAGATATAATTTCATCAGTTGATTCTATTTTTGAGTTTGTAAATCAAAAACAATTTGATATAAATGCAGAAATCAAACTAAATGACGATATTATTAATGGCGATATAAAAGTTGACCTTACTGAAGAAATCAATTTAAGTGCTAATGTTTGGTCTGAAACATTAGAAAACATGGATATCTCGGCAAATATAGAAAACAAAATGTTGTATTTTGATTATAATGGACTTTGTCTTAAAATAAACAATGATAATTTTAACGAACTTCTATATATAATCTTAGAAGTTTTAGGAATTGATCCAAGTATTTTACCTTTTTTGCAAGATGTTGACTTAGATTTAAACTTCGGGCAATTACAAGATGATTTCAGTTCTTTAATGGGTGAAATAACTATAGATAAAGTTATTGAAATTATAAATATGCTTGCTAGTTTTGAATATCATGATGGAATTTTATCTATAGAACTTTATGGAAATAAATTATTTAATAATGATAATGCACCAAATCTTAAAATCAATTTAACTACTACTGAAAATAAAATTACTTCTATTGAAATTAAAAATATTTATACAGACAATACCCTTTCACAAAAAGTTGACGCTGTTATTAATTTTAATAACTTTACTTCTATAAGTCCAGTTGATCAAACTAAAAATTATATTGATATTTCTGGAGCTAATGAAATCATAAAAGCTATAGTTAATATGAGTAACGATACACAATTCCATATTAAAGGCACTCTCCATCTTGCTGGAAATTTGATTGGTATTGATATAGAAAAAGATGTTCCATTTGATATAAAATTAAAAATACTAGAAGATAGAACTGTCGAAGCATATGCCGTTATTGGAGTTATACCTGTAATAGTTGGTGTTAATGCTGATCAATATCAATTTGGTGACGCAAATCAAAGAAATAGAATGCTTTATATATATGTAAAAGGTGATAAAATATATATGTACAGAACTGAAGAAGTTTTTTCTCTTGGTTGGCGTGAACATAGACTAGGAACTTCAATGACAGTGAATGATTTCTTGAAAAATCCATTCTATTATATACAATTAGGTACAGGTTTTTCGGACAGCATTATAAATGCTATAAAAGAAGCTATTAGTGCTGAAAGAACTAACCCATTAAATTATGGAAATATAATCAAAAGTTTTGACTCAACTACTAACACTATTAATTTAAATATGCGTGAAATTGCTGATGCAGAAGAACTTGATACATTGACACTTACTTTAAACATTGATAAAGATAGTAAGAATCAAAATTATTTGTCAGGTGCAAAAATGTCAATGAATATGCCACTTTCAAAAGATGTATTTGAATTAAATATTTCTTCAAATGATATTCAAATGGTTGATTATGGTAAAGAAGTAGATACAAGTGCTGTATCAAAATATATTAATTCTTACACATATGAATTCGGTCAATATTGGCAATACAGAACATAAAAAAAATGCTCATAAGAGCATTTTTTTTAAATTGGTATATAGCCAAATGGTTTAATACGTTCTGCTTCAATTTCAACATAAAAAATATTTTTTTCATTTTCCTTTTTAAATCTAACCTTAATATCTTTTTGAAAACTAATATAATTCTCTATTATAGGCTTTAGTTCATCTTTTAAAATATCACATACAAATTGTGGATTTATAATTTTATCTTTTTCCAAGATATAATCAATTCTATTTATCATATTATTACCTTCTACACATGTTTTTTAATATTTCTTTTTATATATCCCATAAGTCCTCTATATTTATAAGTACAATCAAAAATTTTTCTTGAACCATTATGAACATTTTCACTTAACAATGTAAAAGCTCTAGCACTTTCTATTGATTGAACACGAGAACCAACTGAACAAGAAGAACCTATAGCATCATCTTCAGGAACAACACCTAATAAAGGAAGATTTAAGGCTTGAACAATATTTTCAATACTCATCATATCGCCATTAAGCAATAAATCCCCTCTCATTCTGTTAATAACTAATCCTTTATATTCAATGTTATAGTCATCTAATAGTCCTATTACTTTATCAGCATCTCTTATTGAAGAAAGATGTGGAGTAACAACTATTATTGCCTCACTTGCTGGAAAAACAGCTCGATGAAAACCTGCTTCGACTCCAGCTGGACAGTCAATCAAAATGTAATCAAAACTTGAATCTAAAGTATCTATTACATTTTTTATATGTTCACCTAAAACATTTGCCTTACTATAAGAATGAGAAGAAGGCATTATATATAAAGAAGATATTTCTTTATCCTGAACAAGAGCTTGTTTTGCTCTACATCTTCCCATTATTACATCAGTAATATCAAAAACAACTTGATTCTCTACTCCCATAACCACATCTAAATTATTTAAACCTATATCTACATCAAGTAGCAAAACTCTAAAACCAAGTTTAGCAAGATATATTCCAAGATTAGCACAAACTGTAGTTTTACCAACTCCACCTTTTCCACTTGTCATAACAATTTTTCTCGCCATTTTTACCCCTTTATATCTTAATTAAAAATATTTAATTACACTTATTTAATACAAAAAAATTTTATCAAATTTAAACAAATAAAAAAAGGATAGAATTGTCAATTTCTACCCTTTATTGTATATTTTTGTCTATTTTACATTTTGGCACAATATATATAATGTAATTTAATAAAAATAATATTCAAAAGATATTATACTAAATATTTTCTATAATTTTGTTTAAAAGTTGTTCATCATCTAATAGTTTACCAGCTCCAATAATTGTAACATTCTCACTATCTTCTACAATTTTAAATGGATAACTAAAATGATGTTTTAAATAATATTCTAAACCTGAAATGTTGCTCATACCACCCACAAAATAAACGCCATTATTAATAACATCTTGTGCTATTTCAGGTGGTAAAGATGTAATTGTAACATCAAGTGCCCTAATAATTTCATCAAAAAAAGGTTCAAGCACAAGTGAAATATCGCTAGATGAAATTATATAAGATCTAGGAACTTTACTTTCAACATCTACTCCTGTTACTTCCATGTTTAGAGTATCATTAGGATAAAGACTCCCTACTTCAATTTTTAGTTTTTCACAAGTTGGTACTCCAACAATTAAACCATGATTGTAAGCTATAGTATTTGCTATAGCAACATCAACAGCTCTTCCTCCTATCCCTAGTGAAGCTCCTTTTATTATGGAATTCATATTCATAACAGCTATATCAGTATTTGCTCCACCAATATTAACAAATAAATTTGTTTTAATTGAACTAATATTTTTTCCTGAACCTATTGCAGAACATAAAACTTTAGGTATTAACACAACTTCTTTGAAACCAAGTTCGTAAAATAATGAAAGCATTTTTTCTTTCTCTTGATTAGATATTCCACAATTTGTTAAAACCAAAATAGAATCTCTTTTTTTCTTAAAATTAAGTTTAGAAAAAAAGTGGTCAATAAGTGCTTTAAGATATTCATAATTTATTATTTTTCCATCAGAAACAGGACTGAAAGCTTCAACACTATCATTTGTTTTACCTATCATTTGCTTTGCCTCTTTTCCAAAACCTACAATTTTATAACCTTGTGGAGATGGCTCAGCAGTAACCATTGTTGGTTCACATAGAGCAAAACCATTATCTTTAACAAAAATTTTTGTGTTTGAACCTCCAATTTCTATTGCATACTTATATTTATTCATGTTTCCTCCATTGTACATTTAAATAATAAAAATTTAACATTTTATAATTAGATAAGTCAAAAATTAATATAATTGAATATATTAATATTAAAACTGTACTGTTATACTTGATTTTATACCATCTTTTGTATATTCAAATGTAACACTTTCACCATCATCAATATTTAATAAAAGATAAATAAAATCATTTCTATTTTCAATATTGTAAGTTTCAGTATTTATCTCTGAATTAATTGTTCCTTTGGTAATTATACAACCTGAAGTAATATATCCAAGATTTGAAACATCACTTGTATTTGATATTATATAATAACCGCTATCTTCAAAGTTAAAAGCTGATTTATAATCATCTACTGAATAATATTGTCCATCCCAATAATAATAATTACTAAATTCAGAAATTGTTTGAATTATACTACCATAATCTTCATCGTTTTCTTGTTGAGTTTTAATAGTTTTTATTATATAAGCTTCTTCACTATCAATACCTGTCAAGCCTAATGTTTCAATATCATAAATACTTTTTGTTTCTGTATTTTCATTGTTGTATATTACTCTATCTAATACTTCCATAATAGGATATACTGCAACCATTCCATTAATTTGATTTCCATTAGTGCTAGAAACAGAAGTGCTTAATGTAGCAAGTCCTACAAGATTTCCATTTTCATCAAAAACACCACCACCAGAATTTCCTGGGCTTATTTCTACACTCATACTTACAACATCTTCATATACATTATCAATGTAAACAAGTGAATAGTAATTGGTATTATTTGGAATTTCTTCTTCATTTTCTGTGCTTATCCAACTATTTGAAAAGCCAAATCCAGATTGATAGTAATATTTATAAAATCCAGTATATTCTGTCATACTGTTGTTGCTTCTAACATACCCAATAGTAAAGTCATTTAAATTTTGCAAGCTTAGTGGTGAACCAATTGTAAAAATTGGTTCAATATCAAGTTTATTTTCATCTTCACATTCAATCACTCTATCTGACATTCTAACATAATTTAAATTAACATCATCACAATAAACTATTGCAACATCTAAATCTTTACTTGACCAAACAACTTCGCAATTAGTGTAGATTGATTCATCTTCAGTTATAATATCTACAGTTACATTATTGTAATTTTCATCATACACCCATTCTATTACATGATAATTGGTTGCTATATAACTTCCTTTATTTGCAACATAATTTAAATTAGTTTCATATCCTTTTGATGCAATACAAACGCCACTTCCATGAGATGAGTATCTATAAATTCCATTATTGCCTTCCACTTGAACGGCAACACAAGCATTATCTCGATATAATTTAGCTATATCGTAAACATCCATATTTTCAGTTATTTGGTCATTTAAACAAGATGTTAAAGAATAAGATTTATTATTTTTAATTAGAGGAATTATAAAAATATAACAACAAGTAGATATCAATAAAATTATTGCTAATAAAAATATTACACCTTTAAAAGATTTTTTATTCATTTTTGCTCCCTTATAATTGATATTATTATAGTTAAAAAATAAAGAAATTACTTTAATATATTATGATATATTTTAATAAAAATATCAAATATAATAATAAACTTTTTTTATTTTATTTAAAGTGTTTTTTTATTTTTAAATGTAAAAAGACCTTTTAAAAAGGTCTTTAATTTATTAAATAATTTGTAAACTTTTTTTATAAACTTTACGATAATCACTTGCGACTTTCATACCTTCCAAAATCTCATGTGAAGCATCACCTTCCACAACAGTTTTCATAATAATTGAATCTCCTAATATATCGCAAACAATATCTTGAACAATTGGTTTTCTAGAAGCATTCAAAGCAACAGCAAGTTTCACTATAACACCTAGTTTTCTAACAGCATCAAGGTCTTCTTCAGTTAATATATCTTTATACCTTACCCATTCATTTAAAGACAAGTCATCAAGATTTTGACAAACACATATAAATCCAGCTATTAAGAGTTCTCTATGTGTTACACCAGCAATATCTGAATAAACTATTTTTTCAAATCCATATTTGGTAAAATACTGACTATTTATACATTTTCCACTATCATACATAAATGCAGCAATTCTTAGTGGTTTTACATAAAACCTAGGTAATTTATGCATAACTTTTAATTGCTTAAATAAAATAGTTGCCATGTTATAAACAAGAGGATTTATAGAAAACTCGTCTTTAGTAAACTCATAATAATTTTCAAGTGAATTACTTAATAAGTCATTAAATCTTTCTACTGCACCATTAAGAACATTCATTTGTAATTGACCACTTTTTAAATTAGAAGTAGAAATTGTAATTTCTTTTAAATCCATTTTTTCGATAAATGCTTTAATAATTGCAAAGCCTACAGCTAGTTTATCAGCATTATCGTCTTCAATGCCTTTTATCTTTTTGATTTTGTCAAGATCTAAGGTTTTAAAAAATTGAATAGTTTTATCAAAATTTTCTTTTGATAAAATAAAATTATTATCAACATCTAAAGGATATCTCATAATCTTCTTTGCAATTTTTCCAAGTGCAATAAAAGAAGTGCCCAAACCTACAAATTTACCTTCTTGGTCAACATCACTAAGCAAACTTTCTAAATTTATATTGTTTTTTAATCTATTAACACATTCTTCTATATCACCAGAAGAAAAATCAGTATTGTAAGTACCAAAAGGAAAGATTACACTACCTAAAATAGCTCTTCTATTATATTTTACAACATAAGAAGTATAAGCACCTACATATAAAAATACACCTTTTGCGCTATCGATATTGTTAACTACAGAATTAAAAAGGCTTTTAATATATTCTTCATCGCTTAAAATAGAAAAACTTAAACCAGTGTTATTATAAATTTCATCAAAAAATCCCCTATAGTTTCTAGCTTTCAAAATAATATTAGTTGTAAAAGCAAATATTTTTGAAATGCCATATTCTTCTATAAGTTTTCTATATATTTTCAATATGTTTAAAATTTCGTTCTTTGTTTTAGGATTGATTAATTCATCATTATCAATTTCTTCACCAAATTTAAATGTTTGATTTTTAGTTAAAGCAAGTAAACTTTTTCCATTACTAATTTTATAAACGGAAAGATTTAAGCTTCTTTCATTTAATTCTATTAAAGCGATTTTTTCCATATTCCCTCTTTTATAATTTAATTGCACCTACAGGACAACTAGCTTCACAAGCTCCACAATGTATACATTTTGTATTATCTACAATAGCTTTTCCATCTCCATCAAAGCTAATAGCCTCAACAGGACAAATTGCAACGCAAGTTCCACAACCTATACATTTTGTTTTATCTATCATTAGTTTAAAACCTCCACTACTCGTTACATTTTAGCACATTTTATTAATAAAGTAAACTTTATTTAATCATTTTTTTAGCTTTAAAAATAAATTTTACAACAAAATAAAACAAAAAAAAATAAATTTAATAAATATATTGAAATTAATTTTTACAATTATTATGTTTATCATTTTTAAATTGTAAAATAACTTTAAAAATTTCAATTATTGCCAAAATACATAAAAATATTCCAAATACAATTTTCAAAATAGAACTAGAAATACTACCTGCTAAAAGAGCACCTAATATAGTAAAAATAATTCCACTTAAAATTATTGGCAAAATATTTTTTAAGACAATATAACCATTTTTGTAATGAATAACTAAAGAAAATAAAGCCATAACCAAAAAAGATACCAAATTTATTCCCTGACAAAGTTTTTGGTCTAAATTTAAAAATATTGATAAAAGCGGAATTAAAATAGTTCCACCTCCCATTCCAAGACCACCAAAAATTCCCGCTAAAAAACCAAATAAAACATAAAGAAATATTGTTAATTCAACACTCATATTATTAGTTTAATTCCTCCTACAAACATAATAATTGCAAAAATTATTCTAACTGCTTTAGGCGGCAAAAATTTTAATGCAAAAGCCCCTAAAATTCCACCTGTTACCACACCAAGTCCTACGCTTAACAAAGGTAAAGTTTTAATATAACCGTTAAAAACATAAATTGATGCAGAAATCAAAGAAAGAGGAAAAATTATTGCTATAGCAGTCGCATGTGACTTTTTCGCATCTAAAGATAAAACTTTTTGTAAAATAGGCACACATATCATTCCCCCACCGCCACCGAAAAAACCATTTAAAAAACCTATAATGCTTCCACTAATTAATAACAAAATCTTATTTTTTAACTTTTTTTTATTTTTTCTTTTGTTTGTTAAATGAATTTGTTCTTTTAAATAGAAAACATTTTTTATTTTTTTATTTTTGTTTTTCAACAGATTAATATTCTCAAATAAAATCAATTTATATTTAAAAAAACTTCTAAATTTATACAAACTTTTTGAACATTTTATCTTTTCGACAAAATTAACCTTTATTCGTAATAAATTATCGCTATTTAAACTTATAGCAATATCTTTTTTTGCACACTTTAAATTAGACCTTTTTTGTTTTTCTTTTCTTTTTCTCATATAACTTATTATGAATAAATATGTTAAAAATATTTGATTAAAAGAAATAAATGTTGTATACTACAAAGGTAAATTATTTTTTAAGGTGGAATATGCTAAAATTTAAAAATAAAACTAAATCAAATTTGATAAAATTATGTGCATTCTTTGTGTTTCCTTTCTCATTATTTGGTGGTTTGAGTTTAAAACAAAGCGCTACTGCCGAAAGTAGTGCTTCTTCAAATTATGTTACTTCCTATGAAGAAAAAGTTTCAGTATCAAACTCATCATTCACTGAAGGTGGCTCAACTATTGCACAGGGAAATTCTTTTACAGGTTGGGAAGCTATAGAAACTAGCTCTTCTGCTAAAGGTATGCTTATTGATGTTGGAACAGGAACTAATACAGATGAAAATGGTGAAAATGTTACTTTTTCTAAATATCAAAGCACATATATGCTCGAAGCAAATCCTGGCGCAAAAGGCTCTGATTCTAGAATTATGATGATTAATTCTAAATCAAAAGAAAGTGATAAAAATCAAAACGCTCGTAAAGGATATAAATCAAGCTCAATTACTTTATCCGCTAATTCTTATTATAGATTTAATGTTTCAGTTAAAACAGCTTTAAATGGAGATGATAATGTTAATGCTTCCGTTTATATTTCTGGATTAGTTGATAAAGATGGTCAAACTTTTAGAATAGGATATGAAAATATTACTACTTCTATCTGGAAAGAATATTATATCTATATTGCTACTGGTAATCAGGAACAAACAATTACAATTGATTTGTACTTAGGTTCAGCTAATGGAGCTGTTAGTAGCGGAGCAGTTTTCTTTGACGAAGTATATCTTAATAAATATTCAGAAAATGCTTTCTTTGAATTATGTTCTTATGATAATTATGAAGGTCAAGATACTTACAAGAGTTTTTCAAGTGAAACTTGCTTCTTAATAAACGATTTACAAGAAGACAAAGCACTTATTGATTATTCTGGTTATAATTTTGATTTTGAAAATGAAATATCTGATTTAGGAATTGATAGTTGGAATATTTCTCGTTCTTCTTATGGACACGCTTTAGTTAAAAATATGACAACAATGCAATCTGTAGATTTTGCTAACATGACTGGATACGGATTTGTTGGAAATGACCTTTCTTATAACAACCTTCAATCTTTAATTTTATATACTGATAAAGAAGGTGGATATGTAAATGTTACTTCAAAAGATGTTGAAATTAAAGCACACGCTGTTTATAAAGTAACTTTAAAAATGAAGGTTGCTGGAATGGACGAAGGCTCATTCTATCTACAAGTTAAAGAAAATGAAACTATTTATTCTCTTTATCCTGAACTTTTGAGCAGTAATGAAGAAGATGGAAATTATTATTCTTTAAATTCTGGAAAAACAACTGGTTATACTTCTAATACAGAAAATAAATTTACAAATGATTATCAAACTATTTCATTCTTCATTAAAGGACATTCTTTATATGATAGTAGTATAAATTTAAATCTATGTCTTGGAGATAGTGAAACAAATGCAATCGGTTGTGTAGTAATTGACGATATTCAAATTGAATATTCAACTTATGAAAATTATTCATCAGCAACCGATAAACTTGAATTAACAACTATTTCTACCAACCCTACAGGAGTAGAAAACTTTTACTTTAACTCAACAGAAATAAGTGAAAATCAACTTATTAACAAAACAGAAGAAAATGAAGCCGACATCTCTTATCCATTACCTGCAACTTCATGGACGGCAACAAAAGAAGATGAAGATATTAATCAACAAGGTGTAATATATTTATATAATTCTGAAAGTTATAAAAAATTATATAACGGAAAATATATTTGGGCTGATACCTACCCTGGACACCCTACAAACACTACCAATGTAGATTTACCAAATAATGTTTATATGATGTATAACGAAAAAAATAGTTATCAATCTGTAACTTCTGCAAGTTATACTCTTGATGGTGGAAGTGTTTATAAACTAAATTTTGATTACTTTACTATTGATAAAGTTTCAGCACAAGAAAAAGCAAAAATAAAAGTAGAAATTATCGATGGCAATGGCATAACAATATTTACAAAAAGCAATATCTCATCTTTACAATGGGCTAATATGGAAATATATTTCCAAACTGCAAACGCTGTATCAACTTCTATTCAAATTAAAATATCTTTAGGAGATGAAGAGAATAAAGTTGGAGGAATTGTATATCTTGATAATTTCATTGTAACAAAATTAACTTCTACTGAAGAAGGTGCTGATAATACAAGTGCTTACGAAAAATTTGAAAAAGCTGACAACAAAGTAGATTTAACTGATTATTATTTAAGCATTTCTTCTAATGGGGAAGTTTCTAATGAAATAACTTCAACACCTGCTTATAATTTAACTGTAGATGAAGTATATGATGAAAATGAAACAAACAATTCTGCTAATTGTGCTCAAAGTGGTATAGTTAGTGGAAAAGAAAATCCTTTTATATATGATTTTGAAAATTTATCTATTGAAGATTCTAACTACCTTGTTTTAAAATCAGTCTATGCAAGTAAAGCTTCACTTAAATCAGCTTATACTATGTCATTAACTGCTGACTCATATTATAAATTTTCTTTTGATTTGGCAACTATGTTTGGAGTTGATGAAGATTACAAAGGCACAGATGAACATCAATGTAAGTATGGCGTTACAGTAACTATCGAAGGCTTTGATAGTGTTGAAAGACTTATGACTGCAAATGAATTAAAACATTTCTCTTTATACTTTAAATGCACTTCTAATACAAATCCTACAATAACATTTACACTTGTTTCAGATTGTAATGAAACTTTAGGTACTGCTCTTATCACAAGAATAAATCTTGAAACTATAACTGAGACAGATTTTAATAACGCTAAATTATCTAATAATTATGACAAAACTGTATTTACTATTTCTCAAACATCTTCAACTGAAGACGAAGATACAGATGATGGTAACACAGATGATAACACAAACACAGATGAAAATAATAACAATACTACTAACCCACTATTAATGGTATCATCTATATTAATGGGACTTGCATTAATTGTAGCAATCTTAGGTTATATTTTAAAACATGTTAAAATAAAGAAAATAGAAAAAATTAAGAAAGTTTCTTACGATAAAAAAATTGCTATTAATCATGACGCTATTTTGGTAGAAGCACAAAAAGTTCGTGACCAAGAGTTTGATAAACTTAAACAAGCAAAAGAAATATTAGAAAATGAAAAGAAACAAATAGAATTAAATCATAAAAAGTTTATTGAAAGCGAAAGATTACAGTCTGAAGGAAAAATAACTAGAAGAATGGAAACTGCATTCAAACAATATAATTATGATATAAATAAAATAAATCAAAAGATTGATATAATAAAAGAAAAACTTGATTACACTATGAGTGCTGAATATCTTTTAACAATTGAAAGAAATATAGTGGCTCAAAAAGAAGAAAAATTTTATCAAGATAAAAGAAACTATAAAGCGCAAGTTAAAAAGGAAATCAAAAAAAATAAACAAGATGAAAAATTAAATAAAAGAAATAAAAAACAATAATTTTGATTATATATTTAAATCATAAAAAAAAGAGTTATTTATTAAAATAGCTCTTTTTTATATTTTTAATTCTACATATAATTATTCATCGTCATCGTCGTAATCAAAATCATCGTCATCATCGTCATCATCGTCATAATCAAAATCATCGTCATCATCAAAATCGTCATCATCATTTTCTATCTCTTCATCTTCTTCTTCACTGAAATCGATATCCCCTTCTTCTTCATCTCCAAATTCAATATCAGGAGAAAGTTCATCATCAATAAGAGTTGAATCTGCAAGATCAGTAACATCACTTAAATCATCATCACCACCAAGAGAAATGCCGTCATCTTGATCATCTACCATATAATCATCCCAATCATTATCTAAATCACCATCTTCAGATTGATGTTCCTTAAGACAGCTAGAACACATTATTTCATCTGGTTGAATATAATTTGTTTTACATATAGGACAAAGCTCTAGATCAATATCATCTTCATAATCCTTTTTAGCTTCCATTTCAGCTTTACAAACAGAACAATATTTATCTTTTTTTTGAATATAATTAAGTTCACATCTAGGACATCTAATATAAACAGGTCTTTTCATAATTAATCTCCTTATTGTAAATTAGGTATACCCTAATAATCTTTACACATTATACATACTATTATGCTAAATGTCTATTATTTTTTTAAATTTTTATCAAATTTTTATGATTTTTTTTCTTGCCCTTCTTCCGCTTGACTTTTACGAATATAAAGAGGATTTATTGTATTTATATCTTGATATTTCTCTTCTTTTTTTCTTAAAAAAGCAAGTTCTAGAAGTTCATCTGTTGTAGGGCATACTTTTTCATCTGACAGATTTTCTTCCATTAAACAAACTATTTTCTCTTTTATATCTTTTAAATCAACTTTATTTATCATTATTTCATCACCAATTTTATTACCAAATTTATCAAATTTAGAAACAAACACTCTTTCACTAAGTGCATCAATGACGCAATAAAACTCATTCAATGGTGCATAGTTTTTGACATAAGTATATGCCATTAATTCAAAAGTTGTTAAAGGTATAAATTTAAAATCACTGTTTCCGCAAGCAAAACCTTTTGCCAAAGCAATTGCTATTCTTATTCCTGTAAACGAACCAGGACCTATAACTATTGCAAAATCTTGATTATCCAAAATTGAACAATTAATATTTTCTAAAAGTTCATTTAAAACAGGCAAAATATTTTCTGAATGTTTACAAGAAGAAGGAAGGGACTTTGTTGCTTTTTTTCCGTTAATATCTACTGCTATCAAAGCTTCTTTGTATGCTGAAGAAATTGCAATCATAATTCACTCCCCACAATAATTTTTCTATTGTTTTCACTTAGCTTTTGTATTTCTATTACTATTCTTGGACATGTAATAAGTCCTTGAACATTTTCTGGCCATTCTACTATAGTAATACCATCTAAAGTTTTTAAGTCAAAATATTCTTCAAAACCAAGTTCATTAGCCTCTTCTGAAGAAGATAGTCTATACATATCAAAATGATATACCGGAAATTTTCCTCCATTATAAATATTTAATAATGTAAATGTAGGACTTGTAACTGTTCCTTGATATCCTATTCCTTTTGCAAATCCCTTTACAAAGTGAGTTTTTCCAGCTCCTAAATCTCCTTTTAATAATATTACAACACCTTTACCTACTGAATTTGCAATTTTTTCTGCCACTAACATAGTTTCATTTTCAGATTTTGTTTCAATAGAATATAATTGTTTCATTTTAAAAATCCTTTGTTAATACTTTTTTTACTTAACTTATTATACACAAAACAAGCTGTAAAAGCAAGTAAAAATCCTTCGATTATTCCAGCTAAAGTATCTGTTAAAAAATGAACTCCTAGAACCATTCTAGACATTGCTATTAAACCAACAAATATAAATAAGCATATTCCGCAAATAGATTTCGTATAATTAGATTTTTTACTTTTTAGATTAAGATAAAATAAAAAAGTTGCATAAAGTGAAGCACTCATACTATGCCCTGAAGGCATACTAAATCCATCTTCATTTCCATAATTTATAATATCTTTATAAATTTCAAATGGTCTTTCTCTTGCTATAATACTTTTAAGAATTGTATTTAAAATGCTTGCGATAGCAAATGTAATTAAGAATATATAAGAAAGTTTTTTATTATTAAAGAATAGTATAATAAATGTTATTATACCTCCAACTAGTCCTCCAAATAAAGTAATAAAATTAAAAAAAGTTACAAAACCAACACTTGTGTTTAACTGAAAAAATCGAATAATATTTGCTTCAAATTCCATACCATTATATTGTAACAAATTTTAATAAAAAAAACAATAATTTTAAATTTTATATATATTTTTACTAAAAATTTAAAATTATTGTCGAATTAATTATATTATTTAAATATTTAAGCTCTTTTTTTGCTGATAGAAAAACCGTCATCTATATCATAAAATTCTGTTATTAATTCATTATCATTTTTTAAAGCATTAATAAATTTTTTCATATTATTTACCATAGACCTATGCTTATGAGGTATTTTTTCTAAATTTATCAAGCCTAACAAATTTAAGTTATCAGAAAATAAAATTGCATTATTATTCATTAATTGTTTAATGATTGAAAAATATTTAAAATACTGCCCTTTAGGACCATCTAAAAAAATTAAATCAAATTTATTATTATCATCTTTTAATTTATTTAAAGCTAAAAAAGCGTCATCATTGATTATAGTAACTTGTGCAAGAACTCCCATTTTTTGAAAATTATCTTTCGCGAGCATAACTCTATTTTCATCTTTTTCTATTGTAACTAATCTAGCCCCTTCTTTAGCACTTTTAAGCATTTCTATTCCTGAATATCCTGTAGCAGTCCCAATTTCTAGAATAGTTTCAATTGAATTTTCTTTGCAAACTTTCTTTAAAAATTCCAGTGTTTTTGAACGAACTATTGGTATATGATTTTCAATTGCCTGTTTAATTATGTCTTCCATATTTTTCTCTCTTTTCGAATTAAAAATTTTTATTAATGTAATAATTTTATAAAATAAAAATGAAATTTATAAATATTATAAACTTCATTTTCATTTTAGTCTAATGTTACTATTGTTAAAATCATTGGTCTTCTTTTTGTTCTTCTAAAAATAAAGTTTGAAATATTTCTTTTTAGAGATAATCTCACAACTGAAGGATCTACACCCCTAAGGTCAGATTCTTTCAAAGATGAAATTATGCAAGCTTTAGCATCTTGAACAAAACTTTCTTGTTCGTCAGCATAAACAACACCTCTTGTTATGATGAAAGGCTCTCCGCTAACTTCACCAGCAACATTATCAATATTTACACAAACAACACAAATTCCATCTTCAGCAAGTTGTTTTCTTTCTCTGAGAACATTACTATCCATATCTCCGATTCCAAATCCATCAACGAGTCTTTGTCCAGCTTTAACTAATTTTCCTTCTTTGATAGAATTTGTTCCCATCTCTACTTGCATTCCTATAGTAGCTAGTAATATATTTCTTTCTTCCATTCCCAAACGCATAGCAAGTTCTTTATGAGTTTTTAAATGTCTATATTCTCCATGGATTGGAATAAAGAATTTTGGTTTTACAAGACTATGCATAAGTTTTAATTCTTCTTGACATGCATGCCCAGAAGTATGAACATCTGCAAGTTCATCATAAATAACATCTGCACCAAGTTTATAAAGTGCATTAATAACATTATAAACATTTTTTTCATTTCCAGGAATAGGAGAAGCTGATAAAATAACTAAATCATTTTCTCTGATTTTTAAACTCTTAAATTCACCCATAGCCATTCTAGTCAAAGCACTCATTGGTTCACCTTGACTGCCTGTTGTCATTATAAGAACTTCATTATCAGCATATTTATCTACTTTTTCAATATCTATAATATTTTCTCTATTAAATGAAAGTTCGCCTAATTTCATAGCTACTTCACTAACATTAACCATACTTCTTCCAGTAAAAGCAATTTTTCTTTTATACTTTTCTGCAATATCCATTATTTGTTGCATTCTATGAATATTTGAAGCAAAAGTAGCTACTATTATTCTATTTTCACTATGATTTTTTATTATTTCATCAAGAGCACGCCCAACTGACTTTTCACTCATTGAATAGCCCTGTCTACAAACATTAGTACTTTCGCAAAGTAAAAGATTAACCCCTTTTCTTCCTATTTCTCCTAATCTAGGAAGGTCAGTCATTTCACCATCAATAGGTTCATAGTCAATCTTAAAATCTCCTGTATGAACTACAGTTCCAACAGGAGTAGTTATACTTAATGCTAAAGCTCCTGCAATAGAATGACTTACTTTTATAAATTCAATAGAGAATGAACCAATTTTTAAAACATTTCTTGGTTTTACTGCTATTGCTCTATATTTGATGTTCTGATGTTCTTTCATCTTATTTTCAACTAAAGCTAATGTCAATCTACTTCCATAAATTGGAACATTAATTTGTTGTAAAAAGAATGGAACAGCACCAATATGGTCTTCATGTCCATGAGTTAAAATTAAAGCCTTAATTTTAGCTTTATTTTCAATTAAATAACTTATATCTGGTATGACAATATCAACTCCTGGCAAGTCATCATCAGGGAAAGTTAAACCAGCATCGACTACAATAATTTCATTGTTATACTCAAATGCAGTCATATTTTTACCTATTTCACCTACCCCACCAAGAAAAGTAATTTTTAACTTTGAAGAATATTTTTTTTCTTTTATTTCCTGCATTTGAACATTTTCATTTTCTTCATTTTGTGTTTGCTTATTATCTATTTTTTTTGTTTGTCTTTTTTGTAAAGGACGAGTATGATTCTTCTTTACAATTTCATTTGATTGTTCTACCATTATAAATATTGCCTCCTTAAATGTAGAATTATTTTTATTTTCTTTTAAAAATTATTTATTTAAAATTACATAAAAACCTTTACATATCTTCAATAATTTTAGAATATTATTTTTATACAAATATAATTCTAAATAAATAATCAAAATAACTAAATTATTAAAATAATTAGTTATCATAATATTCATTTTCACAAAAAACAAAGCAATAAATTTTTGCTTTATTTCTTTTGTAAATATTATATTAAATTATATATTTTGCATCTTCTATTTTATCATTTTCTTCAAGTTTTTTTGGAGATAAAATTGTGTCATTATCTACATAAAATCTCATGCCCTGACTTGAGAAAAACATTACCATTTCAAATATATGAACTAATGGAGAAATAATAGGAAGAATAATAATTATAGAATATACGCCAAGAACTAAAGATAATACTATAGAAAGAAGAAAAATAATAAATGAAGTAGAGAATACTCTTGCACCTCGTCTTAAAACAGCTCTCATTCCTATATGATAAGATTTTGAAATATTTTGATTATAAACGACTTTTGCTGGTGCCCAACCTGCAACAAAAGTTTCCTTAAATGCCATCAATAATGATGGTAGTAAAACAAAAGCAAAAGGCATAATGTAATCAAAAGTTCCGTTATCAATTCTAGTTAATGCAAACATGCTAAGCAAAATCAAAAAGTTAAAAGGAATAGCATATAACACTTTTAGTGAAGCATATGATAATGAAACTCTCAAAGTCTTTAAAAATGTTCCTGTAAAACTTTGTTTTTGACATGATGACATATATCCATAAAGCATTTCACAAACTACTACTTTTCCAATATTTAAAAGTAATGGTAAAATATAGAAAGTCAAAATACAAAAATAAATACCAACTCCTATACTTTGAGTAAAGAGTTCGTTGAAGAATATAAGAACAAAATCAACACAACTTGTCAAAGCCTCTGCAATTTTAACCCCTAATATCATTCCGGTATCAGTAACAGCAAGAAGATTTGACTTTTCAAGTGCTAAACTTGCAATATCAAAAAATGTATTATAAAAAATACATAAAAATCCAAAATAAATTGCCAAGCATAAAATTTGGTAAACTAAAAGTTTCCAAACTTTGTCAAAATTTGCACATAATAATTTTAGTGAATTTCTAAACATCATATATATTTAATTCCAAACTTATATTCTTACTATATTATACATTATATTTTCATATTTTGCAAGAAAATAAAAAGATAATTTTATAAACAAATGTTTTTTTTGTTGAAATTTTGATTATTTTGAATGTTTTTTTTATTTTTATATTTTTTATAAAAAATCCTTTTATTAATTAAAAGGATTTTAATTTTTTTTATTATTTAATTTCAAGAATTTTGTAAGTAATAACATCACCATTTAGTTTTACTTTTATTTCATCATCTTTTTTATGTCCAAGTAATGCTGAACCAACAGGCGACATATTGCTTATAATACCTTTAGCTGGATCACTTTCTGTTGAACCTAAAATTTTATATTCTAATTCTTCATCATATTCTTCGTCATAAAGTCTAACTGTAGAACCAATCTCTACAATTTCCTTTGAAGACTTAGTATCATCTACAACATGGCAAGACAAAAGGATATCTTCCATTTCACAAATTTCCGCTTCGACTTGAGCTTGCTCCTCTTTTGCAGCATCATATTCAGAATTTTCAGATAAATCACCAAATTCTCTAGCTGTTCCTATTTTTTTACTTACTTCTACTCTTCTAACTGTTTTATAGTAATTTAACTTTTCTTCAAGTTGTCTTTTACCTTCTGGTGTTAAAATGTGTGTCATAAAAATCTCCTTTTATCTAGTTTTTTATTTTGAGTTATCAGTTTAATATTATACTCATTTTTTACATTTAAGTCAATAATTTTGTTAAAGTTTAGTATTTTTTTAATTATCTTGCAAATGCTATTACTGGAGGATAATTACTTATGTTTACAATTATTTCCTTTATATTATCATTATTAGGTTGTATAAATTGGCTTAGTATTGGTTTGCTTCAGTATGATTTTGTAGCTGGAATTTTTGGATATCAAGCAAGTGCGTTTTCTAGAATTATATATATAATAGTTGGCATATCAAGCTTATTCTTAACTTTTAAATTAATTAAAGGCAAAGGTGTTTTAAATATTTTTAGCAAAAGGAACAAAAAGAATTTAAAAGAAAATCTTGACAAAATAGGTCAAAGTGACGATTTAGCAAAGCAAAAAGCTTATTCTAGCAATTATAATGTCGAAGCAGATAAAGATTTTCTGTCAAATCATAACGTACATTCAAACAATAACAAATTTAGAAATAATGATAGATTTAACGATTTCGACGAATATGACAAATATGATGGTTATTCAAATACTAGTCATAATTATAATAAAAGAAATGATGGCTTATTTAATGAAGAATTTGATGATTATGATAAATAAATTTAAATAACTAATCTTTTGCTATTTAATGATTATATTCATTAGGAGATAAAAATGTTAAAAAATCTTTCAGTTTTCATGCTTTCTATAATATTCTTAGGTTGTTTATTTTCAATATTGTTTTTCAACCTTTTTTAAAATAGTTAATTTTTTATTTATGATATTTACTGCCACTGGTTATCATAAAACTTCGATATAATTGCTCTAATAATATAACTCTTGCAAGATTATGTGGATATGTTACTTTTCCAAAAGATAATAACATATCTGCTTTATTTTTTACTTGTGAATTAACTCCGTAAGAACCACCTATTATAAAAGTTAATTCACTATTATTTAGTGACAATTTTTCTATTGTTTGAGCAAATTCTTCACTGGAAAGCATTTTGCCAGATCTGTCTAATAAAATGCTATAGCTATTAACATTTTCTAGAACATTGTTACTTTCTAAATTTATTCCTTTTTGAATATCATCTAATTCTTTTTGTTGACACTCTACAATTTTTAATTTACAAAATTTCGATAGCCTTTTTACATATTCTTCACAAGCATCACGCCAAAATTTTTCTTTTAGCGAACCTACACATACTAATTTTATTGAAATCATATTAAAAGCCCCGCCACAAAAGTATATAAAGTTAATGCAATAGTTAAAACAAAAGTAAATATTAAAATAATTTTAATATAAGTGTTTATTTTTAATGGTGATTCTTCTTGCATTATTTCATTATCTATTTTACCACTGTTACCTATATTAAGACTTGTTTGTTGATACATTTTATCAAATTCATTAAATTCCATCATTTGAGGTATTTTATTTGTAAAATCTCCATTTTTTAATCTATTTATTTCTTGAAGATATGTGTCTCTGATAATTTGATTAAACACTGCTTGTTGAAGTTGAGTTATATTTTTCAATGCTGTTTCTTTAAATAGTTTCTTTAATAAAGATAAAAGTGCCATTACCAAAAGAACAATTAAGGCAAATACAAATAAAAATCCTATTACTGGGTTATGCATTAAATTATAATCTATCCAGCCAAATATATTTCCAAAACCTAAACCGTGAAAATTTGAATAGGACATAAATACATTTAAAGCGTTGTTCATAAAATGAATGATTATTGCTGGAATTATATTTTCACTAAGTAATGTTATATAACCAAGTAAAAATCCTATTAATGTTGCATAAAAAAATTGTTCTATGTTTAAATGTAACAACCCAAATAATAATCCACTTAGAATTATTGCTTTTTTTGCACCTAATGAAGCAAAACTTTTTAAAAGCATCCCCCTATGAACAGTTTCTTCACAAATCCCCGGCAAAACAGCTGTCATTATTAAGTTTAAAATTAATAACCAAAATGGATAACTAGTCATAGAAGAAGATGATGAGAATGTATAACCTAAACTTTGTAAAATCAAATTAAAAAAAGAAGCCACAAATATGTTTAAAACATACACTATAATTCCAATTAAAAAAGAATATAAAATTGCTTTTTTAGATATTTTCTTATAACCATAAAATATTAAGGTATCTTTTGTTTTTGTTTTTTGTAGCACAGAAAATACAAATACAGATATTGAAAATAAAAAACCAATTTGAATAAATCCATTTAAAAAATATTTTCCCCATGAACCTAAAAAATCAAAAAGACCAAAAGAAGATAAAATTCTAAAAATCGAAAAAAGAATTACTATTAAAAAGTAACAAATAGTAGAATTTTTAATTGTTCTAGACTTTGTATTATTCATTAATATATTCCCTTATTAAAATTATTGATAAAAAATATCAACTCAACAATATAATTTATATTGTAAAGCATTAATTTATATCACAAAAAAGTCAAAATTGCAATATTTTTATTCTATTTATTGAAAACTAAGTATTGTATTTAATAAAAATAAAAAACTTGCAACTGCTATAGAAACATAAAATATAACAGGAATCTTTTCTTTTTGCGTTTCAACAGTATCTTTAGATTTATGTTTAAAATAAAATCTATCAATTAAAAAGATAACTAAAATGGTTAATATTAATAATAGTATAGATATTACATAAAACCACCATTTAAAAGAAGTTGGAATCATTGTCCACCCTGTCATATTTGTTATAAATTGCATCAATACAACTAAAAAGTTATTAGTAAAATGAATTATAACTGAAGATACTAATGAACCACTTCTCACAACTGCCCAAGCCATAATTGAGCCAAGAATAAAAGGATAAATTAATTGTTGAAGATTTTGATGCATTAAAGCAAACATTAATGCTGACAAAAAGATAGAAGCAATATCTCCAAATCTTTGTCTTAAACCATTTAATATTATTCCTCTAAAAATTAACTCTTCACCTATAGCTGGTAATATAGCTAAAACAAATACTGATAGAAAAAATGTGCCCCAATTTGTAGGATTGATTGATGAACCTTGTAAATTAAAGCCAATTTTTTCTAGTAATAAATCTATGACAGAGATAAAATATTGAACTCCAAAAAGAGCTACAACACCTATTATTATCATTAATAAGTAAGTATGCCAACTTAACTTAAAATTTATTTTTATTTCCTTATAATCTATTTTTTGAATTTTATTGTAAATTATATAAATTAAAAAATAAGATAAACAAGTAAATACACTATATAAAGACAAAAACCAAATATTAGTTGTGATAACACTTGGTGAAATATTTTTTACACCAGCAATAACATTTGCAATCATTGAAAAAAGTAATGAAATTAAAAAAGGAACAATTAATGCAAATAAAAAGATATTGCCACTATCTTTTAAATCATAATTTTTTTTATATATAATTTGTTGATTATTTTCCATTTTTTCATTATACAACATTAATATTTAAAATACAAACATAAAACTTAAATATTATTATTTTAATTTTTAAATTTTGTTAAAGTTAAATATTACACTTTACAAATTATAAAAAAAATATTATTATAATCTTATGAATAAATATATGAAAGAAGCTTTCAATCAAGCTAAAAAAGCATACCTAAATGACGAAGTTCCCATTGGAGCTATCATAGTTAAGGATGATAAAATTATCTCTAAAGGATATAATAAAAGAGAAAAAACTCAGAATGCTATCTTGCACGCAGAAATAGATGCGATTATTAAAGCTTGCAACAAATTAAAATCTTGGCGCCTTGATAATTGCAAAATATATGTTACAGTCGAACCATGCCCTATGTGTGCTGGCGCGATTGCTAATGCAAGAATAGAAGAAGTTTATTTCTCTTGTCATGAAACTACTTCAAATGATAACTTATGTGAAAAAATTTTATCAAGCATCAGATTAAATCATAAAGTAAAATTAATAAAAATTGATGATTATGAAAATGACATAAAAGTTCTTTTACAAAATTTTTTTAAAGAAAAAAGAAATACAAAAACAAATTAAAACAATTTATAAACGATAATTTATTATTTTATCCTTAACTTCTTTAGACACTCTAAAAGATTGCCTTGATTTTAATATTGTTTGATTTCTTATAAATTTATCTTTTATTTTAGATAAAAAGTTAATCATTTTATTACTATCTAATGTAAAACATTCAGCATAAGTCCATGCAATTGCCATTTTAACATAGTAATTTTCATCTTTAATATTAATTAATAAATTTAACGCATAATCTAATTTATATTTTATAATATTTCTCATAATCCAAACAATTCCCACCCTTTTTGTAAAAGGATTAGATGAATTTAAAAGAGAAATAAAAAAATCTTCATAATCTTGTGTGCCTTTAAGTCTTGAAACAAACATATCACAAGTCGCCCAATTATCCACATATTTTAAAAATTTTTTAATTAATTCTATTTTAGTTTCTTTATTTTCTTCTACAAAAGCTATATAAAATCCAATAATCAAAGTTTGTTCAAAAAATTCTACTTTCATATCGAAAATATTAACTTTTTCTTTAGCTAATATTTTAGAAAAATTTTCAATATCTTTTGTTTTCAACCCTTTTATTTTATATTTTGTAAATATAAGCTTTTTATCAAATTCAGCTTTTCTTTTATCAGAACATTTATCTAGAAAATCATAAATTCTTTCATTTAATTGCATAATTAATTCCTTTAAATCAATTATAAATAAATATTAATATTTTACAAATTTTTTATTAAAATTTAATAAAAAACTAACATTTAAAATTTATTTTGAATTATTAAATATTTTTTATATAATATATAATTATAATTTTAAGGAGATTGCATGAAAAAAGTTGTAATAATTACCGGTGCTAATAGTGGTATAGGACTAGCTACTGCAAATATTCTTGCTGATAAAGGATATAAAGTTTATGGAATATCTAGAAACTACTATAATAATGAAAAATTCGAAAATTATCAATGCGATATAAACAATTATGAAGAAGTCAATCAAATTTTTCAAAATATTTATGATAAAGAAGGAAAAATTGATGTATTAATAAATAATGCAGGTATAGGAATTGCAGGAGCAATAGAACATACAAATCCTAATAATATACAAGAAATAATTAATACAAATTTAACTTCATTAATAATATCATCGTCTAAAATAATACCTTTTTTGAGACAAAATAATGAAGGAAAAATAATTAATATTTCTTCTGTTGGCGGAATAATTGCTTTACCCTTCCAGGCTTGCTATAGCGCTACTAAAGCAGGAGTTGAAACTTTCTCAAAAGCTTTAGCTATAGAAACAAAACCATATAACATTAAAGTTACAGCTATTTTACCTGGAGATACAAAAACTAATTTTACAGAAACAAGAAAAGTAGATATAAATAATAACGACCAAGATTTAACTAAAAGAATGGAAAAATCAATTAAAAAAATGTCTAAAGACGAACAAAATGGAATGTCTCCCGATAAAGTTGCAAAAGTAATTTACAAAGTAATAAAAAGAAAAAATCCACCTCTTAGAATATCAGTTGGTATTGTTTCAAAATTAGAAGTTTTTTTAACTAGATTACTTCCAACCAAATTAATAAATTACATAATTGAAAAAATGTATGGATAAAATTATAATCATTATTATAAAAAAATCTACAAATTTAAAATGATTTAATAAGCAAACAAATACTAATTATATAATTCTTTATTTAATATTATAATTAAAAATTATCTAAAATCTATATTAACTTTTAATTATTGAAGAAAGTAATTTTAAATATAAAGTAAATTAAAAATACTGATTTACATTAAAAACACAATATAAAAATTTTATATAATAATTTAAAATTACACTACTTTTATTGATAATATAAAAACTATTAATAAAAAAATATATTATATATAATGTTGTTCTTAAAAAAAATAAAAAATTATATAAATTGCTAAATATATAATAAAATACAGTTGTAATAATTACATAAATACAAAATTATTGAAATAATCCAAAACAAATTAAAAAAGTTGCATAAAATAATTAAAATTGAATTATAGTAAAACATTATATGTTATTATATTCACTTCTCAAAGTACAAAAAAATTAAAAATGGTAAAAATAAATAATCTAATCATGAGTTTTCAATAAATTATATGATAATCTTTAATACATTTGCTAACATATGAGATATAACATAAGTATTCAAGACTAATATAAATTATAATAATAAAATTAACTATTTTTCAAACATTACATAACATTAAAATAAATTAAATATATTCTCAGAATTAATCCTACTAAAGTTTATTATTTTATAAACAGGCCATCATAATTATATACTGTCAAACAAAACAATTCTAAATTATTAATAATGTTTAATTATTTTATAGAGTTTGTTGATCTCGCCTTGATATAAATCAAAAATGTCAACTTAGGAGTTCGAAAATAATTTGCCAACCACTTTATTTAGTGGTTTTTTATTTATTAAAATCTATATATTGTGTATCTTTCATCAATTTTTTCACTTTTTTGCATTTTTCGAACTAACTTTCAAACCAAAGTATACCAAAAGTATACCAAAATTACCCCCTAAAAAAACACCCAAAAACTACGACACACCTTACTAAAGGCAACAACCTAAATTCATTGCCATTTATCAAAATAATATATTCTTTTCTCTATGAAATAAATTATTCCATATAATTAAATAAATAGGATAAA